>NZ_JBQTCJ010000003.1:0-127228 GCF_052380005.1 Salinarimonas sp. NSM | reverse complement strand
ACCCGGCGGCGCTCGCCGCGACCTGGGATCGGCTCGCCGAGGCGCTCGCGGCGGGGGAGCGCGTGCGCGTCCTGGTCCATGCCGAGGAGCTCGACGCCGGGGGCGCGCCGGCCGCGATCGCGCTGGCGGACGCCGGCGCCGTCGCGGGCCTGCGCGTGCTCCTCGTCGACGCCAGCGCGGCGGACGGAATCCTCTCGTTCTTCGATCTCGGAGAGGACGCGCGGTCGGTCGGGCGCATCATCGACCTCCACCCCGACCTCGCCGCGCAGGCCGTGCGGCTGCCGCACCTCGCCGACGCGCACGATCCGCGGGGCTGGCGCGCCGAGCACGCTTCGTGCATGCTACGTCTCGTCGAGACCACGTTCGACCTCGTCGTCGTGGCGACGCCGCACGAGCCCTGCGCCTCGCAGGTGGCGATGCTCCCCGGGGACGCCGAGACCCTGGCGTTCGCATCCGGCACGAGCGGGCCGGACGGCGAGCGGGCGGCGGCCTGAGATCTCGACGGAACGGGGCGGATATACGATCCGTTCACGTGCGCACGCCATGCTGCCGCGGGCCGGGCGAGGCAGGCTTCTGGCGTCGAGGGGGAGAAGGGCCGCATGTTCGTCGTCGCCGTCGCCCTCGTCGCGGGCGCAGCGTTCCTCGTCATCGCGACGCCGTCGCTCGGCCTCGCGACGGCGATCCTCGCGGCTCCCTTCGTCGCGAGCCTCGCCGCGGGGGTGGCGATCCTCCTCGCCGATCTCGCCTTCCGCTCCCGCTCCGGCCTCGATCGGCGAATCGCGGAGCTGCGCGGCCTCCTGGCCCGCGCGCGCCGCACCGACACGCGCCTTTCGAGCGACCGCGCCGACGGTGACCGCACTCCCCGCGGTCACGCTCCCCCGGACGGCACGTCCCGAGAGCGCTCCCGCAAGCGCGCCTGACGAGGCCCGCCTGACGCCGCGGCATGCCGCTTGCTGCCCCGGGGCACGACGCCGGCTCCACAGCCATTCCGCCGGTGCCGATGCGTCGTGATGGGATCGTGCGGGCTGCGAGATGTATCAAAATGAGCGAAAATTGTCGCTGAGGCGTCTGCGTTCGCCGGATGCGACCTCGTTCGTCTGGGCGATGCTCGACCAGGCCGTCGTCTCCGGCGGAAGCTTCGCGACCTCGATCGTCCTCGCCCGCGCGCTCGGTCCCGACGACTTCTCCCTGTGGGCCGCGATCTGGATCGCGGTCTTCGTGGCGCTCGAGTTCCAGCTCGCGCTCGCTGTCGTGCCGCTCCAGGTCTTCACGCACGAGGCCCGCAGCCGCGGCGACCACGGCTTCACCGGACGCATGCTGACGCTGGCGCTCGTCTTCCTCGTCGCGATGGCGGCGCTGGGCCTCGCCGTGGCGGCGGCGCTGGAGGCGCTCGGCTGGGCCTCGATCTGGCCCGCGGCACTGGCGGCGGCGGCCTTCGGCGTGCCCTTCCTCGCCTGCGAGTTCGTCCGCAAGCTCCTCTTCCTCGACGAGCGCGGCCCGATCGCGCTCGTCCTCGACACGCTGCGCTTCGGCGGGCTCTTCGCCGTGGCCGCACTCGGCTGGGGCTTCGCGGAGGCGCCCGGCGGCGCCTACGCCTTCGCCTGGGAGGCGGGGTTCGTGAGCCTCGCGGTGCTCGTCGTCGGCATCCTGGCGAGCGGTGTGCGCCCGAGCCTCTCGCCGCTCGCCCTGGCGAAGACCGCCGGCGGCTCGTGGTCCTATTCCCGCTGGCTGGTCGTCCTCGCCGGCTCGCGGCGGGCGGGCTTCGACCTGATCTACGTCCTCGCCGGCAGCGCGCTGGGCATGACGGCGGTGGGCGGCCTGCGCATCCTCCATCAGATCCTCAGCGTCTCGCACATCGCGCTCCAGACCATGCAGAACGTCGTGCCCGGCATGGCGAGCCGCAAGCTCGTCGCCGAGGGCCCTCAGGCGCTCGCGCGCTACACGGTCTCGCTCGCGGCGCTGACGATCCCCGCCGCGCTCGCCCTCGTGGGCTTCACCTCGGCCTTCGACGAGTTGCTCGTCGTCGGCCTGTTCGGGCCGGAATGGCGACCCTACGCCTCGGCGCTGCCGGTGCTCGCGGTCGGCTACGCCGCCATGATCGCCGCCTACCCGTTCATGTTCCAGCTCCAGGCGAAGCGCGACAGCGCGGCGCTGCTCGCGGCGAGCGTCGTCGCGTCCACCGTGGCGCTGGGCTCATTCTTCCCGCTCACGAACGCGCTCGGCATCCACGGCGCGGCCATCGCCTTCAGCCTCGCCCTGGTGGTCGAGGCGGCGCTGCTCACCGGCTTCGCCCTGCGCGGCGTCGGCGGCGGCCTCGTCGAGGAGGACGGCGGATGACGAGCGCCGCCGCGGTGCCGGCCGCCCACCCCGAGGCGCCCCGCCCTCTCGCATCGACGGCATCCGGCGCCGGCGGCGGCGCCGTGTCCGCGAGCCTGCTCGCGACCGTGCTCTACGTGGTCCTCTTCGTCGGCTACGTCTGGGGCTGGCCGATCTCGCGCCATCTCGGCGTGCCGGCGCTGGCCGTGCTGCTCGCGGCGGCGCTGCTGTCGATCCTGTGCGCGCGACGCGCCTACCTGCCCGGCGCGATGATCGCGCTGCCGATGCTGGCGGGCGTCTACATCGCTCTCTCCTTCGCCGGCGTGCTGCCCGCGGCGTGGACGCAGGTCTACGACCGCGGCGCCATCGCGCAGCAGTCGGTCGGCTACATCGCCATGCCGATCCTCGTCTCCGCGAACGTCAACGCGCTGATCGTGCTCGCGCGCTATCCCGCGCTGGTCAAGCGCGTCCTCGTGCCGGCGGGCGTGATCGGCGGGCTCGTGATCAACCCCCTCGTCCTCACCCTCTGGGGCGAGCCGCTCGAGGGCGGGCACAGCTACTTCCTGCTCAACAGCTTCTCCGGCGCCGAGCTGATCCTCACCGCCCTGATCGGCTGGTGGGCCTTCCACGCGCTCTCGGGCATCGCGCCGTTCGTCGTCGTGCCGATCCTGATCGCGCTGACGACTCACCTGAACACCGCGCTCGCCTACCTCGCGCTCCTCGTCTTCCGGACGCGCCGCCTGCTCGTGCTCGGATCGCTGGCGGGGCTGCTGCTCTTCCTCGCGACCGGCGTCGTGGCGCCTCTGTTCTGGGAGCCGCTGCTGGCGCTCGACGCCAACAACGGCATCCGCGCCGTGTTCTGGGGCGACGCCTGGCTCGCGGTGCGCGACACCTGGGGCGTCGGCGTCGGCTTCGGGCGCGAGGCGATCCGCGGGGTCTACTACTTCTACGCCGAGCCGTGGTCGCTCAAGCGCCCGGACGAGCCGGACTTCCTCTTCATCGGCGTGCACAACGCCGTCGTCCAGGCCGGCTATCGGCTGGGCATCCTCGGGGCCGTCCTCGTCGTCCTGCTCGTCGCCCGCCTGCGGCCGCGCCTGAGCCCGCGCACGCCGACCGAGCAGTTCGACGCCTGGCTGTTCTTCGTCTTCGTCATGGTCGTGTGCTCGAACGTCGCGATCACCGGCATGTACCACCTGCCCGGCGTCACCGCCGTGTGGGCCTGGCTCGCGCTGCGCAACGACCCGGCGAGCATCCGTACCTTCGCCATCAAGGGAGAAGCCCATGTCGGTCCCACCGATCGATGAGCGCGACCGCGTCTTCCCGCTGCCCCGCCAGGTCGAGGCCGCGGACACCCGGTCGCTGGGGGACGACCTCGCATCGGCGATGCGCGACGCCGCCGGCCTCCTCGGACGCCTGCGGCGGCGGCCCTGGCTCATCCTCGTCCCCGCGCTCGTCTGCGGTGCCATGGGTGCCGCCTACGGCTTCCTGACGCCTCCGATCTACAAGTCGACGACGCGTGTGATGATCGATCCGCGCGAGCAGCAGGTCGTGCCGGGCGCCTTCGTGCCGGGCGCGCAGACGCCCGACATCGTGCGCCTCGAGAGCCAGGTCGCGATCATCGGCTCCTACAACGTGCTCGCCGCCGCGCACGCGGCGCTGGGTCCCGCCGCCGAGAGCCCCGGCGTCGTCACCCGGCTGCGCACCCTCGTCGACGGCGAGGCGCCCCGCGAGGGCGGCAGCACGGATCGCGCGATCGAGGCGCTGGCGCGCTCGGTGACGGTCTCGCGCGTGCCCGGCACCTACGTGCTCGAGGTCTCCGCGCTGGCGCAGACGCCACGGCGTGCGCAGGCGGTCGCGGACGCGGTCGTCGACGCCTACCTCGAGGACCAGTCCCGCGCCGAGGCGGAAGAGCTCGGCCGGGCCGGGCGCCTCCTCGACGAGCGCCTGGAGGGCCTGCGGGCTCGCGTGCGCGAGGCCGAGGCGGCCGTCCAGGCCTTCGCGCAGCGCAACGGGATCGTGCGCGCCGGCGAGACGGAGATCGACGGCCAGCAGCTCGCGCTCCTGAACGAGGAATACGCGGCCGCGCGGGCGGACGCGTCCGCGGCGCGCGCCCGGCTGGAGGCCGTGGAGCGGGTCGCGCGCGGCGAGGCGGGCATCGACGCGCTGCCGCAGGCGGTCTCGTCGGGCACGGTCCAGAGCCTGCGCGCCGCCCTCACCGAGGCCCTCGATCGCGAGGCGGCGCTCGCGAGCGATCTCCTCCCCAACCACCCGCGGATGGTGCGCGCCCGCGAGCAGGTCGAGGGGCTCCAGGCCCAGCTGCGCGCCGAGCTCGGCCGCGCCGCCCAGAGCGTGCGCGACGAGTTCCGCATCGCCGAGGACCGCGAGCGGGAGATGCTGGCGCGCGTCGAGGAGGCCGCCTCGCGGACCACCGCGCTCGACGAGCGGATGATCGAGCTGCGCGCCCTCCAGCGCGAGGCGGCGGCGAGCCAGGGGGTGCTCAACGACTACCTCTCGCGGATGAACCAGGTGACGGAGCAGGTGGGCCTGCAGCTGCCCACCGCGCGCGTGCTCTCGCCGGCGAGCCTGCCGCACCGCCCCGCGAGCCTGCCGCCCGTCGTCCTCGCCCTGCTGGCGGCGATCGCCGGCGCCGGCCTCGGCGCCGCGATCGCGCTGTCCGCGGAGGCCCTCACGCCGGCGCACGCGCCGCAGCCGCAGCAGCGCGGGCTGCGCACGGCATGACGTAGAGGAATTTCGCGATCGGGACGCCGAAAATGGTGCTCGAATTGCACCGGTTCCGGCAACGGAGCGGCAGACCTCGGTTCTCGTGTCGCCCTGGGACAGATCAGCGTGGGAGTTCGTACCAATGTGGACTAGCCAGACCATGAGCGCCCCATTCGCGCCGATCGGCGCGGACGAGCGCGAGCTTCCCGGCGACGTCGTGAGCGCGATCGAGGCGGAGGAGGAGCGGCGTCTCGCCAAAAGCGGCGACGGCGGCGGCCGGACCGTCCTCGTCGTCGGCGGCGGCGGCTACGTCGGCATCCCCGTCATCGAGCACCTGCTCGATCGCGGCTACCGCGTGCGCAATCTCGACCTCGGCGTCTACCGCAACGGCCCGGCCTCGATGGGGCTCGCCGCACGCGAGGGCTACGCCTTCCTCCACGGCGACTTCGGCGACCGCGAGGTCGTCGCGCGGGCGCTCGAGGGCGTGAGCGACGTCGTCATCCTGGGCGGCCTCGTCGGCGACCCGATCACCAAGAAGTTCCCGGACGAATCCGCCGCGATCAACGAGCGCGGCATGCTCTCCTTCATCGCCGCGCTCGACGGGCGCGCGCTCAACAAGGTGATCTTCGTCTCGACCTGCTCGAACTACGGCATGATCTCGGAGGACCGGATCGCCGACGAGAGCTTCGAGCTGCGTCCGCTCTCGCTCTACGCCAAGGCCAAGGTCGACATCGAGCGCCATCTCGCCTCGCTGCGGGGCAAGGTCGACTACGACGTCACGATCCTGCGCTTCTCCACCGCCTTCGGGCTGGCGCCGCGCATGCGCTTCGACCTCACGGTCAACGAGTTCACCCGCGAGCTCTTCCTCGGGCGCGAGCTCGTCGTCTACGACGCCACGACCTGGCGGCCCTACTGCCACGTGCGCGACTTCGCCCGCGTGATCGACCGGGTGCTGCGCATGCCGCGGGAGACCGTGAGCTTCGAGACCTTCAACGTCGGCGCCGACCGCAACAACCACACGAAGCGCAGCATCGTCGAGCTGATCCGCGAGCGCCTGCCGCAGGCGCGCGTGAAGGAGGTCAGCGCCTCGAACGACCCGCGCAACTACCGCGTAAGCTTCGCCAAGATGCGCGACACGCTGATGATCGAGCCGATCCACTCCGTCGAGGACGGGATCGACGAGATCCTGGAGGCGCTCGGCAACCGTGTCTTCGAGGACGTCGAGGAGCGGCGCGACTTCTACGGTAACTATGCGCTTCCCGGCCTGCGCGGCGGGGCGGCGGCGATCGCCCGCGGCACGGCGGGCAAGCCCCGCGCGGTGATCCTCGCCGGCGGCAAGGGCGTGCGGCTGCGGCCCTACACCGCGAGCCTGCCCAAGCCCCTCGTGCCGCTCGGCGACAAGCCGATCCTCGAGCTCGTGCTCCACCAGCTCGCCGCCTGCGGCTTCGGCCGCGCGACGCTGACGCTCGGCCACCTCTCGGGCCTCATCCGCGCCTTCGTGGACCAGCAGGCCTCGCTGCGGGCGAAGATCGACATCGATTTCGTCGACGAGGAGGCGCCCACCGGCACCGCCGGCTCGCTGGCGAGCGTCGGCGGGCTCGACGAGCCCTTCCTCGTCATGAACGGTGACGTGCTCACCGACATCGACTACGGCGCGGTGCTGCGCGACCACACGGCGTCGGGCGCGGCGCTGACGATCGCGGCGCACAACCGCAGCGTCAAGATCGACCTCGGGGTGCTCGAGGTCGACGAGGGCGGCAACGTCGTCGGCTACCGCGAGAAGCCGGAGATGTCCCACGACGTCTCGATGGGCATCTACGCCTACAGCCCCCGCGTGCTGACCCACATCCGCGCCGGCGAGTACCTCGACTTCCCCGATCTGGTCCTGCGGCTGATCGCGGCGGGCGAGACGGTGCGCGTCTACCGAAACGACGCGATGTGGCTCGATATCGGCCGCCCCGAGGACTACGCCCGCGCCCAGGAGCTCGTCGAGACGCGCTCCGCCGACCTCAACCTCGGAGCCGCCTGATGAGCGACTGGATCTATCCGCTCTCCACCCCCGACCTCGGCCAGGCGGAGGAGGACGCGCTCGTCGCCTGCGTGCGCTCCGGCTGGCTCTCGACGGGACCGCGCGCCGCCGCCTTCGAGGCGCGCTTCGCCGAGCTCCACGGCGTGCGCCACGCCGTCGCGGTGACGAACGGCACCGCGGCGCTCCACCTCGCCTACGCCGCGCTCGGGATCGGGCGCGAGCCGGGCGAGGAGGTGATCCAACCGTCGATCAACTTCATCGCCGCCGCCAACATGACGGTGGCGAGCGGGGCGACGCCGGTCTTCGGCGACATCGTCTCCCTGGAGGAGCCGACGCTCGACCCCGCCGAGGTCGAGGCCCGCATCGGCCCGCGCACCGTGGCCGTCGTCGCCATGCACTACGGCGGCTACCCGGCGCGCATGGCCGAGCTCGAGGCGATCTGCAGGCGCCGCGGGCTTCGGCTGATCGAGGACGCCTGCCACGCGCCGCTCCAGACGGCACCGGACGGCCGCTTCCTCGGCACGATCGGCGACGTCGGCTGCTTCTCGTTCTTCTCCAACAAGAACATGACCTGCGGCGAGGGCGGCATGGTCGTGACCAACGACGACGCGCTCGCCGCCCGCATCCGCTCGCTGCGCTCCCACGGCATGACCTCGCTGACCTGGGAGCGGCATTCGCGGCGGCTCGGGACCTACGACGTCGTCGATACCGGCTTCAACTACCGCATGGACGACCTGCGCGCCGCGCTCGCGAGCGTCCAGCTCGAGCGCCTGCCGGAGGCGAACGCCCGCCGGCGGGCCCTCGCGCGGTCGTACGCCGAGGCGTTCCGCCAGGCGCCCGAGGACGTGCGCTACGTCTTCGGCACGGCGGCGCGGGACGGCGCCGGCGCCGCGCACGTCGCGGCGATCGTCGTCGCCCCGGACCTGCGCGACGCCGTGCGCGCCGGCCTCGCGGCGACGGGCATCCAGACGAGCCTCCACTACCCGCCGGCCCACGAGATGACCGCCTTCGCCGGCGTCGCCTCGTCGGGCCTCGCGCGCTCGGAGCTGTTCGCGCGCAGCGTGATCACGCTCCCGCTCTACCCGACCATGCCCGACGCGGCCCCCGCCGAGATCGCGGCGGCGGTATCGCGGGTGCTCGCCGAGGCACGCGCCGCGGGCGCGCCCCCGAGGACCGGAACCGACGCATGAGCAAGCCCGAGCACCGCCGGTCGAGCCGCGTCGGCAGGAAGGCGACGTCGCTCTTCCTCGTCCAGCTGCCGCCGCCGCGCCACGGCGCGACCCTCGTCGCGGACGCGATCCGGCGTCTGCTCGAGGCGGACGGGCGTGTCACGGTCGAGCACCTGTGGGGCGGCAGCGCGCGCACGATCGCCGACATCGGCAGGAAGACGCCCGGCAAGCTCGTCGGCTTCGCGGCGCTCCTCGCCCGCCTCCTCGCGCGTCGGCTCCTCGGCCGGCGCGCGGACACGGCCTACCTGTCGTTCACGCCGTGGGCGCACACGGCCGTGCGCGACGCGCTCGTCGCGATGCTGGCCAAGGGCGTCGCCGACCGCGTCCTCGTGCACGTGCATTGCGAGGGCCTCGACGCCATGATCGACGGCACGAGCCGCAGGGACGCCTTCCTGCGCCGCGCCTTCGCGGGAACGGAGCTCGTCGCCATCACCGGCGAGACCGCCCGGATCGGCCGCGAGAGCGGGCTCTTCCGCGACGTGCACCTCCTCTACAACCACGCACTCGATCCCGGCGAGCCGCCGATGGCGGCCGCCGGCCGGGTGCGGGTCGGCTGGTTCGGCCGCTTCGACCCGCGCAAGGGCGTGCTCGCGGCGATCGACGCCGTCGCGGCCGCGCGCGCGGCGGGGCACGACATCCGCCTCGCCATCGGCGGCAGCCCGACGGTCGAGCTCGACGCGCCGGCGCTCGAGGCACGGCTGCGGGAGGCGGGGCTCGCGGACGTCACCGAGACTTGCTACAACCCCGACGAGGACGGCAAGGCCGAGTTCCTGAGCCGGCTCGACGTCTTCGTCTACCCGAGCGAGCACGACCACGCGCCGCTCGCGCTGATCGAGGGGCTGGCCCACGGGCTCGTGCCGATCGTGCTGACACAGGGCGGCATCCCCGAGATGGTCGGCCCGCGCTTCGCCGACAACGTGATCGACCGTGGGCTTCCCGCAGATGCGCGCGTGCGCCTGATGGCGGCGCGGATCGCGGCGCTCGCCGCCGACCGCGAAGGCCTCCTGGCCGACCGCCGCGCCGCCCGCACGCGCTACCTCTCGGCCTTCAGCGAGGAGGCGTTCGAGGCGCGGCTCCTCGCGATCTTCGGCGTCGCGCCCGATCCGGCGCGCGACGCGACGGCGCCCGAGGCGCAGCCGACGGAGGTGTAGATGGCGCCCGCGGATCGCCTGCGCGTCCTCATGCTCGTCGATGCACCGCGCATCCCGCGCTGGCAGGGCGACGTGATCGAGCGGCTGCGCGCCGACACGCGCATCGCGCTGCATGTCGCGGCGTTCCCGGCCCGATCCGCGGGCCGCCGCGGTCGGCGGCGTCCGGGACCCGGCTTCCGTCTCGCCGACGCGATCGAGCGCGTCGTGTCGCGCCGGGTCTGGCACCCGCCGCTCCTGCGGCAGGGCTACGACGGGGACACGTACGTCGCGGCGGCCTCCGACGCCGGCACGCCGCCCGCGCGGCCCGACGTCGTCCTGTCCCTCAGCGCGAACGCGCCGCCCAGCCCCGGCGTCGGCCCGCGCTTCGGCGTCTGGACCCTCGAGGTCGACGGCGTGGCCGTGCCGGACGCCGGCCCCTTCGGGTACTACGCGGTCGCTTCCGACGATCCGCTCTCACGCCTCGCGATCGTCGCCGTGGGCGGCGAGGCCGACGCGAGCGGTGCGACCATCGCGCAGGCGCTCTGCAAGACCTTCCGGCCGTCCTGGAACGAGAACCGCCGGAGGCTCGAGGCCCGCGCGGCGACGCTCGTGGTCGATGCGCTCGTCGGGCTCGCCGTCGACCGCCGCCTGCCGGCTCCCGTCACGGGCGCCCCGCCGCCGGCCTGGCTGCGGCCGCGCCCGATCTACCCGTGGGTGCTGGCCCGCTGCCTCGCCCGGCTCGGGGTGCGCGCGGTCCAGAAGCTCGCCTACGAGGAGCGCTGGCAGCTCGCGCTGTTCGACCTCGACGAGACGGTTGGGACCGGCGCACCCGCACGCCCCCGGTTCGTCACCGGCCCGTTCCGAGCGGATCCGTGCCTCGAGCAGGACGGCGAGGACATCTACGTCTTCCACGAGACCATGGGCGGCACGCCCGCGAAGGGCGAGATCTCGGTGCTGCGCCTGCGCGACGGGGAGATCGAGGATCTCGGCGTGGCGATCGCGCAGCCGTATCACATGTCCTTCCCGATGGTGTTCCGGGTCGACGGGGAGCGCTGGATGATCCCCGAGAGCAGCGCGAACGGCACGATCGAGCTGTGGCGCGCGGAGAATTTCCCTCTCGGCTGGGTCAAGGATCGCGACCTGATGACCGGCGTCTCGGCGTCGGACACCGTGCTCTGGCGCGGCGCCGACCGCTGGTGGATGTTCACCAACATCGACCGACGCGCCGCGCCCGACCATTGCCACGAGCTGCACCTGTTCTGGTCGGACGACTTCCGCAGCGGCACGTGGCATCCCCACCCGATGAACCCCGTCGTGCGCGACGTCTCGCGCGCCCGCATGGCGGGGCGGATCTTCCAGGACGAGGCCGGCCGGCTCGTACGCTGCGCGCAGGACAACCGCTTCTACTACGGCGACCGGCTGCGCTTCATGCACATCGACGAGCTCACGCCGGCGGCCTACCGCGAGCATGAGATCGACGCCGTCGACCTCGGTTGGGTGCCCGACGCCAACGGCCAGCACCACATCGACCGGCTGGACTCGCTCGTGGTGACGGACGTGCGCTTCCGCTGGCCCCGCTGGCGCCGGCTCGGGCCGATCGCGCTCGACCAGGGAGTGGTCCGCCCGCTGGCCGCCCGGCTCGGCGGGCTCGAGCCGTCGGGCTGCGGTCGCATGCCGCCGAACCGCCACAGACCTGATCGGTCGCTCAAGTCGGCGTAGCGCGGGCGAGACCCCGTTGCTCTCCCCTCTCCCTCGTGGAGAGGGGAGAGCGTTGCGCGTTCACCCCGATGTGCGCGGATCGGCCGGCGGCAGCCCCGCGCGGCGGCTGCGGGACTCCATCAGCGTCGCGAGCACGAAGCGTGGCGCGAGCACGAGGTAGCGGCGCCACAGCCGGCGTGGCTCGCTTCCGAGGCGATGCAGCCATTCGAGCCCGAGACGGCGCATCACGGGCGGCGCCCGGCGCACCCGTCCGGTGGCGAAGTCGAAGGCGGCGCCGACGCCGAGGCAGACGATGCCCTCCAGTGCCGCGCTGTTCTCGTGGAGCCATTTCTCCTGCTTGGGGCAGCCGAGGCCGACCCACAGCACGCGCGCGCCCGATGCACGGATGCGATCGAGCGTCTGCGCCCGCTCGGTCTCCGAGAGCGCGCGGAACGGCGGCGTCTCCGCGCCGGCGACGACGAGGCCCGGCGCCTCTGAGGCGAGGCGCTCGGCCAGCGCCTGCGCGACGCCGTCGGCGCCGCCGTAGAAATAGTGTCCCCAGCCCTGCGCCGCGGTGGCGCGGCAGAACGCGGTCAGGAAATCCGGGCCGCAGACGCGCTCGACGCCCGCATGGCCGCGCAGCCGTCCCGTCCAGGCGAGCGGCTGGCCGTCCGGCATGACGAGGTCCGCGCCCGCGAGCGCCGCCCGGTGCGCGGGGTCTTCCTGCGCGCGCATGATCGAGTGCACGTCGCTGAAGCAGACGTAGCGCGTTTCCCGGCGCGCGACGAAGCCGGCGACCTCGTCGAGGGCGCGGCGCACGTTGACCATGGCGACGTCGACGCCGAGGATGCGGCAGCGGGACAGGGGGGCTTGCGTCTTCACGGCTGGTGCCTCGATCGCGGATGAAATGGGTGGGGGGCGGGAGGATGGCGCGGGGCGGACGGAGGGGGACGCTCGGCCGCACGGCCTTCGCCGCGCTCGCGGGGCTGGCCGTGAGCGCCCTCCCCGTCCGCGCCGAGGCCGATCGCGTGACGGCGCTCGCCGAGACGCTCCTGCGCGAGCGACCGGCGAGCGGCTGCGGCGAGGCCTGCACGCGCTCCGGGCCGATCCGCGTCGAGGGTGGCGCGGACGTCGTCCTGCGCGACATCCGGATCGACGGCGCGGACGGGGACTGCGTGCTCGTACGCGGCGCCACGCGCGTGGTCCTGGACGGCTTGTCCCTGTCGCGCTGCGGCGGCGCGGGCGTGCGCATCGAGGGGGCGCGGGAGGTGGTGCTGCGCGACCTCGCCGTCACGGACGCCGTCGAGAGCGGCGTCGTCATCGACGGCTCGGCCGACGTGCTGGTGCTCGGCGGCAGCGTGGAGCGGGCGGCGTCGGGCGTCTACGCCCACCGCTCGACCGGCGTCGTCGTGCGCGCCACCTGGTTCCTCGACATGCAGGGGCCGCAGCCGCGGGGCCAGGGCGTTCAGCTCGACAAGGTGACCGGTCCCGGCAACGCGATCGCCTGCACCACGATCGTCTCGCACCCCGGCCGCGGCGCGCCGGAGGACGCCATCAACCTCTTCCGCTCGGAAGGCACGTCGGCCTCGCCGATCCGCGTCGCGGGAAACCGCATCCTCGGCGGCGGCCCGAGCCCGTCGGGCGGGGGAATCCTGGTGGGCGACCACGGCGGCGGGCGCGTGCGCGTCGAGGGCAACGTCCTCGTCGATCCCGGCCAGTACGGCATCGGCGTCGCCGGCGGCGCGCAGGCCGAGGTCCTCGACAACGTCGTCGTCGCCCGCGCGCAGCCCTTCACGAACGTGGCGATCTACGTCTGGAAGGCGGCGGAGGACGGTGGGGCTTGCCGCGATCATCTCGTCGCCGGAAACCGCGTCGACTGGGCGCGGGCAGACGGCGCCGCGAACCCGCTCTGGGTCTCCGAGACCTGCGCGCCGACACGGGCCGACGCGGCGCTCGTCGAGGACCTGGAGCCCCTCGACCCGCGGCTCGTGCTCGCCGAGCCCGCGCTCTGCGCCCGGGGCGCCGACGCGGACGCGGAGGCTGCGCAGGTCCCGCTCAATAGGCATTGAGGAACGCCCGCGGCGAGAGGGTCATCAGGAGGATGCGCAGGTCGAGCAGGATCGAGTGGTTCTCGATGTAGTAGAGGTCGAAGGCGACGCGCCGCTCCATACTGGCGACGGTCTCCGTGCGCCCGCGCAGGCCGTGCACCTGCGCCCAGCCGGTGATGCCCGGCTTGACGTTGTGGCGGCGCGCGTAGCGGGCGATCTGGCGCTGGTACTCGAGGTCGTGCGCGACGGCGTGCGGGCGCGGCCCGACGAGGGACATCTCGCCCCTGAGCACGTTCACGAGCTGGGGGAGCTCGTCGAGATTGTAGCGCCGCAGGAACCGGCCGAGCCGCGTCACACGCGGGTCGTCGCGGGTCGCCTGCACGATCGTCGGCCCGTCCTCGAGCGCCGTCATGGTGCGGAACTTGAGGATGCGGAAGGACTTCTGGTTGAACCCGTGCCGCGTCTGGGCGAACAGCGCCGGGCCCGGGCTGTCGAGCCGGATCGCGACGCCGATGGCGACGAGCAGCGGCGCGAGCAGGAACAGTGCGAGGCCCGACAGCACGATGTCGATCACGCGCTTGGTGGCGTGCACGACGGGCCCCGCCGGCGCGCCGGCGACGCGCAGGTTCGGCAGCGGCTCGGCGTCGTAGCGGGCCGCGCGCGCGAAGGTCTCGAAGCCGGGCGGCGTCGCGACGTGGATCGTCGCGGGCGTGTCGAGGAAGGCCTCGATGCAGGCGTCCATCACCGCGCGCTCCTCCCACGGCACGAGGATGAGCACCCGGTCGCAGTCGAAGGTCCGCACCATGGCGATGCCGGAGGCGATGCGCTCCGCGAGCCGCAGGCGCCCGGCCGGCGTGGCGCAGCAGCGATCGGCGTCGGCGAGCGGCAGGGAGACGCAGGAATAGCGCTGTGCGCGGTCGTCGGCGCCGAAGCGCGCGATCTGCACGGGACTGCCGACGACGAGGACGCGCCCGCCGAAATCCTGGTTGCCGAGCGTACGCGCGAGCACCGTGCGCAGCCACGCGAGCGCGACGAAGCCGAGCGGCAGGAACAGGAGCGTCGAGCCGCGCGAGACTTCGTCGAGCGACTTCGCCAGGAAGCCGATGCCGAGATGCGCGGAGAATGCCACCGCCCACGAGGCCGCGAGCGCGGGGCCGGGCGCCTCCTCCCGCAGGATCGAGAGCGGATAGCCCGGCGCGCGGCTCGACACGAGCAGGAACAGGATCGCCACCGAGGCGCCGTCGCGCAGGAACAGGTCGAGCGGCCCGAACCGGCCGTAGGCGGCGAGGTGCCAGGCGATGCCCGCCAGGAACGAGGCGAGGATGATCACGAGCGTCTCGGCGGCGAGCACGCCCGCCGTCGCGGGTGCGCGCCTCAGCCGCTTCGGATATGGTGAAAGAACACCCTGGTCGTTCACGGTCGTCATTCGGGTCCTCGCAGTCGCGGCGACCTGTGCCGATCCGGGATCGGCGCAATGCTCGTCGAATTCGACTAGAATTTTCCATGCCAGACGCGGGCTCGCGGACGAGCGGCCGCCGCACGCGCGCCTTCCCCTTGGGAAAGGCCATGTGCTGCAAGGGCTTGGCGACGAGAGCGGGGAGAGGGACCGCATCACCTCCGCAAGCGGTGCTCGCGCCTCGCGCGGTCGCGGCTGTCGCGATTTGGGCCATTGCCGTCCATGCCCGAGCCGTAACGACTGCCGTAGAGGAACCCCGATCTCATCGAGACGAGTGACGAGTCACGGCCCCGCCGCGTCGCATCCGCGTGCGCACCCATCCGGTCGTGGCGCGTCCTCCCGTCGGCACGCTTGGACTCCCGCGCGCGGCTGCGCTTTAATCGCGCTGCACGAACGAACGTTGCGTAAGAATGGGGAAGGCGCGAGATGAAGGCGATCGTCGTCGGAGGCGGCATCGGCGGGCTGACCACGGCCCTGATGCTGAAGGAGCGCGGCCTCGAGGCCGAGATCTACGAGCAGTCCTCCGAGATCCGGGAGCTGGGGGTCGGCATCAACACCCTCCCCCACGCCATCAAGGAGCTCGCGAAGCTCGGGCTGCTGCCGGCACTCGACCGGGTCGCGCTGCGCACCGCCGAGCTGATCTACACCAACCGCTTCGGCCAGGAGATCTGGCGCGAGCCCCGCGGCGTCGAGGCGGGCTTCGACGTGCCGCAGTTCTCGATCCATCGAGGGCGCCTGCAGAGCGTCATCCACGACGCGGTGAAGGCGCGCCTCGGTGCGGGCGCGATCCACACCGGCTGCCGGCTCGGCGCCTGGGCGCAGGACGAGGGCGGCGTCGTCGCCTGGTTCTTCGACCGCGAGGGCCGCCACGTGCGGACGGCACGCGGCGACGTGCTGATCGGCGCCGACGGCATCCATTCCTTCGTGCGCGCGAGCCTGTTCCCGCAGGAGGGGCCGCCCTCCTGGAACGGCATCATGCTCTGGCGCGGGGCGACGGAATGGCCGGCGTTCCTCACCGGCCGCTCGATGATCGTCGCGGGCGGCATGAAGGAGAAGCTCGTCGTCTACCCGATCGCCGAGGGCTACCGCGCCGGCATGGTCCTGATGAACTGGGCCGTCGCCGTGCGGCTCGGCGACGGCACGACGCCCCCGCCGCGGCGCGAGGACTGGTCGCGGCCGGGGCGGCGCGAGGAGCTGATGCCGCACGTCGAACGCTTCCGCATCCGCCACCTCAACGTCCCGGCGCTGATCGAGGCGACGCCGGAGTTCTTCGAGTACCCGATGTGCGACCGCGATCCCCTGCCCCGCTGGACGCACGGGCGCGTCACGCTGCTCGGCGACGCCGCGCACCCGATGTACCCGGTGGGCTCCAACGGCGCGAGCCAGGCGATCCTCGACGCGCGCTGCCTCGCCGACCGGCTCGCCGCCTGCGACCACCCGATGGCGGCTCTGCGGGCCTACGAGGCCGAGCGCCTGCCCAAGACCGCCGAGATCGTACGCGCCAACCGTCGCGGCGGGCCGGAAGGCGTCATCGACGCGGTCGAGGCGCTGGCGCCCGATGGCTTCGAGGACATCGACACCGTGCTGGGGCACGCAGAGCGTGAGGCGATCGTCAAGGGCTACGCCCACAAGGCGGGCTTCGCCGCGGACGCCGCCGCCAAGGCCGCGTGAGCCGCGGCCGCGTGAGCTGAGGGCGCACATCGGCGCGCGCCGGACCGGAGCCTCGGCGGCGCGCACCGGATTTGACAAGCCGCTTGCCTCGGCTAATCTGCTGGGCCGTCGGCAGGGCTGCCGACGGGCGGCAACGAGGCCGCACGACATCGAAGCCGAGAGGGCCTTCTCATGCCTCCCCATGGAGCCATGCGAAGGCCCTTTTTCGTTTTCGGCGCGCAGGCGGGCGGACCTGCACGCGCGCCGGAGCGCCGAGCCCGGCGGTGAGCGCGGAACCCGTTGCCTTACGCTGCGGAAGTCACGCACACTGCCGCCCCGCCGCCGCCGACCGGGCGCGAGACGCGGCGTGGGGCGGCATCGACGGCCGCGGCCGCGAGGGATGGGAGCCCTTCGCGCCGCGCGCACGGGACGAGAAGCCGGGACGGGTGCAAGGACTGAGGTCGATCTTCGGCGACGGCCGCGACGGCAGAACGGCCGCGCCGATCCAGATGGAGGGACAAGAATGCGCAGCTCCAGTCAGACGACTGAGCCGTGGCGGGTCGGCGTCCTGTTCTCGCAGAGCGGCTTCATGGCCGTCATCGAGGAAACGCAGCTTCGCGGCACGCTCACGGCGATCGAGGAGGTCAACGCGGCGGGCGGGATCAACGGGCGGCCGATCGAGCCGGTGATCTACGACCCGGGCTCCGAATCCCGGGCGTTCGGTCGCCTCGCCAAGAAGCTCATGGTGGACGACGGCGTGAGCACGATCTTCGGGTGCTACACGTCGAGCAGCCGGCGCGCGGTCCTGCCGGTGGTGGAGCGCCTCAACGGGCTTTTGTGGTATCCCACGCTCTACGAGGGCTTCGAGTTCTCGCCGAACGTGATCTACACCGGCGCCGCGCCGAACCAGAACAGCGTCGAGCTCTGCCGGCTCCTGATGGAGATGTACGGGAGGCGCTTCTTCTTCATCGGCTCCGACTACGTCTACCCGCGCGAATCGAACCGGATCATGGGCGAGCTCGTGCGCGCGAGCGGCGGCGAGGTCGTGGGCGAGCGGTACCTGCGGCTCAACGCCGAGCGCCGCGAGTTCTCGCCGCTGCTGCGCGAGGTGAAGGAGGCCCAGCCGGACGTGATCTTCTCCACCGTCGTGGGCGAGAGCACGGTCTTCCTCTATCAGACCTACCACGACTTCGGCTTCGACCCGAAGGTGATGCCGATCGCGAGCCTCACCACGACCGAGGCGGAGATCCAGGCCATGGGCCACGACGTCGGCGAGGGCCACGTCACGGCCGCGCCCTACTTCCAGGGTCTCGACGGGGCGCGCAACTCGTCCTTCGTGCAGCTCTACAAGAAGCGCTACGGCGAGGACCAGTCGACCAACATGTGCCTGGAGGCGGCCTACTTCCAGGTGCACCTCTTCGCCAAGACGCTCGAGCAGACGAACTCGCTCGACACCGAGGTGCTGCGCACCTCCGCGCTGGGCGTCGAGCTCGAGGCGCCCCAGGGCAAGATCGCCGTGAACCCCGTGTGCGGCCACACCGACCTGTGGACGCGCATCGGGCGCGCCAACCGGCAGGGCCAGTTCGACATCGTCTACTCGTCCCCGAGCCGCGTGCGCGCCGATCCCTACCTGATCGGCTACGCCCGCAGCCTCGCCTTCGCCTGAGGACCGGGGCGATGCACGATCGCAACCAGCCACCCCCGGCGCGCCGCGCGACGATCACGGCGGACGCGCCGCGCGCACCCTCCCCCGCCGCGCGGACGCAGCCCTCCGCGCGGACCGGCCCCGCCTTTCCCTTCGCCGACGTCAGCATCGCCGTCGTGTGCGAGCGCGACGGGCACGGCGACGATCTCGTGCGCGAGCTCCAGCGGCTGCGCGCCAAGCCGCACCACGTCTGGCCGCCGCCGCCGCAGCTGCCGCTCGGCTTCGACGCGGTGTTCTGCGTGCTGCTCGACGACCTGCCGCGGCGCGTGCCCTGGCTCCCGGGCGAGCCCGAGTCGGCGCTCGTCGTCCTGTTGCCGCGCCATGCGCCCTTCCGGCCCGACCTGATGCGCGACTGCGCGGCGCACGGCGCCCTCGTCCTGCCCGCCGACCCGCTGAGCGTGCAGTGCACGCTGGCGCTAGCCCGCGACCACTTCCGCTACGAGAAGCGCCTGCGCGGGCGCATCGACAAGCTCGACGAGAACCTGCGCAACATGCGCAGCGTCGAGCGCGCCAAGACCATCATCATGCACCGCAACGCAGTGAGCGAGGACGAGGCCTACCAGCTCATGCGGCGCCAGGCGATGTCGCGGCGCGTGTCGATCGGCGCGGTGGCCAACGCGATCGTTGACTCGCAGGAACTGCTCGGCTAGCTTTCTACTCGGAGCCGCCTAAGGGCGCCTCCCCGCCGGCAACGGAGCCGGCTCACATCGCAGGCGTCGCAGCCCAGCCGTAATCCGAGAGATCGGATTCGCTGGGCTTTTTCGTGTCCGCGCGCATCGCAGCGCAGGACCCGCGCCCGCCCCGCGGCAGATCCGCCGCCGACAATACGAGCTTGGCAATGGAGCCCCGTCGCCGTCCACGCACCGCGTGGCCGCACGGGGCTTTTTTCGTGTCCGACCGGAGGGTGACATGACGTTGAAGAGGCGCACGTTTCTGCAAGGGGCCGCCGCCGCGTCGGTGGCCGCGGCCACCGGCTTCCCGCACATCTGGAGCAAGAATTCCGGCCTCGCCCGCGCCCAGGGCGGCGAGATCAAGGTCGGCGTCCTGTTCTCGCTGACGGGGACGACCGGCATCATCGAGGAATCGCTCAACAAGGCGACGCTGCTGGCCATCGAGGAGATCAACGAGGCCGGCGGCATCAACGGCATGCGCCTCGTGCCGATCGTCGAGGATCCCGCATCCGATCCCGCGACCTTCGCCGAGAAGGCGCGCAAGCTCGTGGTGGGGGACGGCTGCGTCTCGGTCTTCGGCTCCTACACCTCGGCGAGCCGCAAGGCGGTGCTGCCGGTCTTCGAGCGGCGCGACAACCTGTATTGGTACCCGACCCTCTACGAGGGCCGCGAGTGCTCGAAGAACGTCATCTACACCGGCGCCGTGCCGAACCAGCAGCAGGACGAGTTCATCCCCTGGCTGTTCGAGAATTTCGGCCCGCGGTTCTACCTCATCGGCTCGAACTACATCTACCCGAAGGAGGAGAACAACTACTGCAAGAAGCTGCTGGCAGAGCTCGGCGGCGAGGTGGTGGACGAGGAATACGTCCCCCTGGGCCATTCCGAGTTCTCCTCCGTCATCAACAAGATCCGCTCGACACAGCCCAACGTGATCTTCTCCACCGTCGTGGGCGACTCGGTCGTCGCCTTCCACCGCCAGTACCGCGCGGCGGGCCTCGACCCCGAGAAGATGCCCATGGCGAGCCTCACGACCTCCGAGAACGAGGTCGCGGCCATGGGCGGCGAGGCGGCGGCGGGGCACTTCACCTCCGCGCCCTACTTCATGGTCCACGACAGCCCCGAGAACCAGCGCTTCGTCGAGGCCTACCAGCGCCGCTGGGGCGGCGACAAGGTCACGCACTTCGTCTCCGAGCCGTCCTACTTCCAGGTCTACCTGTTCAAGCAGGCGGTGGAGAAGCTCGCGGCCAGCGACATCGACCCGCCGACCATCCGCGAGGCGGTGCGCGGCGAGGAGCTGATGGCGCCGCAGGGCCGCATCCGCGTCGACCCGGACAACCTCCACACCTGGCTGTGGCCGAAGATCGCGGTCGCCCGCTCGAACGGCCAGTTCGAGGTGCTGCGCTCCTCGTCCGACTGGCTGCGGCCCGATCCCTACGCCGCCTATCCCGGGCAGGTCTGCACCGTGGACGGCCTCGTCGAGGGCTGACCGGCGCCACCGGCGCATGCCTCGAGGGCGCGGCGCGCCGCCGCCCCTCCCCTTTCGCGAACCCGGCGAGGAGGTCGCCTTGGAATTCTTCCTTCAGCACGTGATGACGGGGCTCAGCATCGGCTCGATCCTGCTCCTCGTCGCGCTGGGGCTGGCGCTCATCTACGGCTCGATGGGCGTCATCAACATGGCGCACGGCGAGTTCCTGATGCTCGGCGCCTACTGCACCTGGGCGCTCAACGCCTTCTTCGGGCTCGGGCTCCTGTCGAGCCTCGTCTTCGTCTTCCTCCTCGTCGGGGCGTTCGGCTGGGCGGTCGAGCGCGGCGTGATCCGCTTCCTGTATCGGCGCCCGCTCGACACGATCCTCGCGACCTGGGGCATCGGCATCATCCTCCAGCAGGTGGTGCGCCTCTCGGCGGGCGGCGAGCTGCGCTACGTCGAGATGCCCGAGGCGCTCACCGCCACGGTCTCGATCCTGGGCGTGACCGTCCCCGGCTACCGGGTGTTCGTCTTCGTCGTCGTCGCGGCGCTGTTCGCGCTCACCTGGGCCCTGATGTTCAAGACCTACTTCGGCCGCCGCCTGCGCGCGGTCGTGCAGGACCGCGACACCGCCACCTGCTTCGGCGTCGACGCCGACCGCGTCTACTCCCTCACCTTCGCCTACGGCGCGGGCCTCGCGGGCCTCGCCGGCGCGCTCGTCGCGCCGCTCAAGAGCGTCTCGCCGGAGATGGGCACGGCCTACGTGGTCGACGCCTTCTTCGTCGTCGTGCTCGGCGGGGTGCAGAGCCTGTTCGGCACGGTGGTGAGTGCGGGCCTCCTCGGCCAGATGACCGGCTCGCTCGCCTGGGTGACGAACGACACCGTCGCCAAGGCCCTCGTTTTGGTGGCGATCATCGTGATCATCCGCTTCCGGCCTCAGGGCCTGTTCGTCGCCAAGGTGCGGAGCTGAGCCATGACGAAGCGCGACACCTCCCGCCACGCCACGCCCCACCTCCGCGACGGCCGCCTCCAGATCGCCGCCTACGCCGCGATCTGCGTCGTGATCTTCCTCGTCCCCCTCGTCGTCGACAACGACTTCCTGCTCAACCGCTACGCCAGATACCTCGTGCTCGGCATGGTGGCGATGTCGCTCGCCCTCGCCTGGGGCTACGCCGGCATCCTCAACCTGGGCCACGCGCTGAGCTTCGGCATCGGCTCCTACTGCATGGCGATGACGCTGAAGCTGCGGACGGTGCCCACGCACACGGGCTCGGACGGCCTGCCGGACTTCATGGTCTGGAACAACGTCGAGACCCTGCCCTGGCTGTGGGTGCCCTTCCACTCCACCGCCTTCGCCATCGCGGCGGGGCTCATCGCCCCCGCCCTCGTCGCCGCGGTGCTCGGCTGGTTCATGTTCCGCGGGCGCGTCACGGGCGTGTTCGTCGCGATCATAACGCTGGCGAGCCTCGTCGTGGCGAACCTGCTCGTCGTCGACATGCAGGCCTTTACCGGCGGCTTCAACGGCATCACCGACCTCGCGCAGCTGAGCCTCTTCGGCATCACCTTCGACGCCTACTCGAAGTCCACCTACTACCTCGTCGCCGGCTGCCTGACGCTGTCGCTCTTCGCCTGCCTCGCGGTGACGCGGTCCAAGGCCGGGCTGATCCTGCAGGCGATCCGCGACGACGAGCGGCGGGTGCGGTTCTTCGGCTACGACGTCGCCTCCTTCAAGGTCATGGCGATGGCGGTCTCCGCGGCCGTCGCGGGGCTGGCGGGCATGCTCTACACGGTGGTGATGGAGTTCGCCTCGCCGACCTTCCTCGGCGTGCCGCTCTCGCTCTCCATCGTCATCTGGTGCGCCGTCGGAGGCCGGCAGAGCCTCGTGGGCGCCATGCTCGGCGCCATCGTGATCGCGGCGATGCAGGGCGCGCTGTCGGAGAGCGAGGCCTTCCTCGAGACCTGGACGCTGGTGATGGGCGTCGTCTTCGTCGCCGTCGTGCTCTTCCTGCCCAAGGGGCTCGCGGGCCTCGTCGAGATGGGCCGCGCGCGCCTCGCCGCCCCCCGCGCCCGGCCGGCGGAGCCGATCGCGCCGGTGGCCGCACCCGGAACGGGAGAGCGCTCATGACCCCGCATCTCGCGCTGACGGACGTCTGCGTCAGCTTCAACGGCTTCAAGGCGGTCAACGGCCTGCGGCTCTCGGTCGGCAAGGGGGAGCTGCGCTGCCTCATCGGGCCCAACGGCGCCGGCAAGACGACCGCGCTCGACCTGATCTGCGGCAAGACCCGGGCCGATTCCGGCTCGATCACGCTGGACGGGCGCGAGCTCTCCCGGCTCGAGGAGCACGAGATCGCCCGCGCCGGGGTGGGCCGCAAGTTCCAGGTGCCGAGCGTCTTCCGCCAGCTCACGGTGCGCGACAACCTGGAGGTCGCGATGTGCCGGGAGACCGGCGTGCTGGCGACGCTCCTGCGCCGGGCGCGCACGCCCGCCGGGGACGGGCTCGAGGCGCTCGCCGAGTTCGTCGGCCTCGCCGACGCGCTCGACGAGCCCGCGGCCAACCTCTCCCACGGGCAGACCCAATGGCTCGAGATCGCGCTCCTGCTCGCGCAGGACAGCGAGCTGATCCTGCTCGACGAGCCGACCGCGGGCATGACCCACCAGGAGACGGCGAAGACCGCCGACATATGCCGGCGCCTCAAGGGCAAGCACACGATCGTCGTCGTGGAGCACGACATGGGCTTCGTGCGCGAGATCGGGGACGTGATCTCCGTGATGCACCAGGGCGCGCTGCTCGCGGAAGGCTCGGTGGCGGACATCTCCGCCGATGCGCGGGTCCGCGAGGTCTACCTCGGAACGATGGGGATCGCCGGTGCTTGAGATCGACCGCCTCGACGGCTTCTACGGAAACGCCCAGGCCCTGCACGGGGTCTCGCTCTCGGTCGCGGGCGGCGGCTTCCTCTCGGTGCTCGGCCGCAACGGCGTGGGCAAGACCACGCTGATGCGCGCCATACTCGGCCTGCTCGACCGCACCGTCGGCGCGATCCGCCTCGACGGGCGCGAGCTCGCCGGGCTCAAGACCCACGAGCGCGCCCGCGCCGGCATCGGCTACGTGCCACAGGGGCGCGGAATCCTGCCCCGCTTCACGGTGGAGGAGAACCTCGCGCTCGGCGGCTTCGCCCGAACCAGCGGGCGCGGCGCCGAGCTGCAGGCGCTCGTCTACGACATGTTCCCGGTTCTCAAGGACTTCCGCGGCCGCGCCGGGGGCAATCTCTCGGGCGGCCAGCAGCAGCAGCTCGCCATCGGGCGCGCGCTGCTCACCGACCCGCGCATCATCCTGCTCGACGAGCCGGCCGAGGGCATCCAGCCCAACATCGTCGCGCAGATCGAGGAGGCCATCGTCTCCCTCAATCGCAAGCTCGGCATCACGATCGTGCTCGTGGAGCAGGACATCGCCTTCGCCCGGCGCGCCTCCTCCTCCTTCGCCATCCTGGAGAAGGGGCACGTCGTCGCCGCCGGGGCCGTCGCCGACCTGACGGACGACCTGGTGCACCGGCACATGGCGGTCTGACCGCCGCGGCCGCGGGCCGCGCCGGACAACGCACGTTCCCAAACGGAGGAAAGACCCATGCTTCACGGCGATATTTCCAGCAGCAACGACACCGTCGGCGTCGCGGTCGTCAACTACAAGATGCCGCGCCTGCACACCCGCGAGGAGGTGCTCGAGAACGCCCGCAAGATCGCCAAGATGATCGAGGGCATGAAGGTCGGCCTGCCGGGGATGGATCTCGTGATCTTCCCCGAGTACTCGACCCACGGCATCATGTACGACCAGAAGGAGATGTACGAGACCGCCTCCGCCTGCCCGGGCGAGGAGACGGCGATCTTCGCCGAAGCGTGCCGCAAGGCCAAGGTCTGGGGCGTGTTCTCGCTCACCGGCGAGCAGCACGAGGAGCACCCCAACAAGGCGCCCTACAACACCCTCATCCTGATGAACGACCAGGGCGAGATCGTGCAGAAGTACCGCAAGATCATGCCCTGGGTCCCGATCGAGGGCTGGTATCCCGGCAACTGCACCTACGTCTCCGAGGGGCCGAAGGGCCTCAAGGTCAGCCTCATCATCTGCGACGACGGCAACTACCCGGAGATCTGGCGCGACTGCGCCATGAAGGGCGCCGAGCTGATCGTGCGTTGCCAGGGTTACATGTACCCGGCCAAGGAGCAGCAGGTGATCATGTCGAAGGCGATGGCCTTCGCCAACAACGTCTACGTGGCGGTCGCCAACGCCGCCGGCTTCGACGGGGTGTACTCCTACTTCGGCCACTCGGCGCTCATCGGCTTCGACGGCCGCACGCTCGGCGAGTGCGGCGAGGAGGATTACGGAATCCAGTACGCCGCCCTCTCGAAGTCGCTGATCCGTGACGCACGGCGCAACATGCAGTCGCAGAACCACCTCTACAAGCTCGTGCACCGCGGATACACCGGCATGATCAACTCCGGCGAGAGCGACAAGGGCGTGGCCGCCTGCCCCTACGACTTCTACCAGAAGTGGATCTCCGATCCGGAGGGGACCCGCGAGATGGTCGAGGCCCTCACCCGCTCCACCGCCGGCACCGACGAATGCCCGATCGAGGGCATCCCCAACGAGCGCTCCGCCCACCGCTGAGCATCCGCCGATGCTCTGAACCCCGAGCACGAGCGCTCGCGCGGGCCGGCCCGGCCGCACCCGGGACGGCCCGCACCCCCTTTCGCGGGCGTCCGCCCGCCGTCCCGACCAGGGAAAACGCGATGCCCCTCTCCGACTACCGCATCGACGCCGAGCCGTACTACGCGCCGCAGGGCGACGAGATCGACCTGTTCGCCGCCGCCCACGCGCTGCGCCAGCCGGTGATGATCAAGGGCCCGACCGGCTGCGGCAAGACGCGCTTCGTCGAGCACATGGCTTGGCGCCTCGGGCGCCCGCTCGTCACGGTGGCCTGCCACGAGGACATGACCGCCTCCGACCTCGTCGGACGCTTCCTCCTCGACGCGGAGGGCACCCGCTGGCACGACGGCCCGCTGACGCTCGCCGTGCGCCACGGCGCGATCTGCTATCTCGACGAGATCGTCGAGGCGCGCCAGGACACGACCGTGGTGATCCATCCGCTCACGGACGATCGCCGCGTGCTGCCGCTCGAGAAGAAGAACGAGCTCGTGCGCGCCCACCCCGACTTCCAGCTCGTGATCTCCTACAATCCGGGCTACCAGAGCGTGCTCAAGGACCTGAAGGAATCGACCAAGCAGCGCTTCGTCGCCCTCGATTTCGGCTATCCCGACGCGCGGCGCGAGGCGGGGATCGTCGCCCGGGAGGCCGGCATCGAGCTCGACGCCGCCGAACTCCTCGTGCGCGTCGCCCAGCGCAGCCGCAACCTCAAGGGCCACGGCCTGGACGAGGGCGCGTCGACGCGCATGCTGATCCAGGCCGGGCGCCTGATGGGGCGCGGCGTCGCGGCCGCGGTGGCGGCGCAGATCGCGATCACGCTGCCGCTCACCGACGAGCCGGACCTGCGCCGCACCCTCGCCGAGGCGATCGACGCGTGCCTTTAGCATCCGGCCAGGACGAGGCGGCGGCGGATCCGCGGTCGCGGGTGGAGACGCTGGCGACGCGCCTGCGCGCGCAAGCGGGCGCCGACGCCGAAGCCGCCTGGCGCGGGGGGCTGGCGACGCTCGTCGCGCGCACCGGCGGGTCCTCCCTCGTCGCCACGAGCCTCGTCGACGCCGCGCAGGCCTGCCTCGACGCGGGCCGCGCAGATGCGGCGGTCGCGCTCGCCGCGCACGTGCCCGGCCTCCTCGACCGCGCCGGCCGACGAGCGGCGGTGGCCGCGCTCGGGGAGATCCCCCGGCTCCTCCCCCGCCTGGCGGCGCCGGGGGACGTCGCCCGCGTCCTCGGGACGCTCGAACGGCTCGCCAAGCGCGCACCCGCCGCCGTCGAGCCGCTCGTGCGCACGAGCCCGCTCCTCCTCGCCCGGCTCGATGCGGAGGCCTACGACGCTTTCGTCGAGACCGGCGTCGCGCACGCGGGCGGCGATGGGCGGCGGCTCCTCGCCTTCGTCGATCTCGCCTCACGGGAGGGGCGCGCCGCGCTCGAGGCGGAGGCCGGCGAGCGGCCGCTCGCCGAACGCGCGCCGGGCCTCTCGCGCTTCGTCGCCGCGCTCTTCGACATCCACCCGCTCGTGCGACCCGCGAGCGTCGAAGGCGACCCACGGGCGGCGCGGCGCACGCGCTTCGACGGACGTCTCGTCCTCCTGCCGGAGAGCTTCCGCGGCTATCGCGGTTCGGCCGCCGAGCGGCTCGAGCGCGCGGCGCTCGCCCATGTCGGCGCGCACCTCACCTACGGGCGCGGGCGTCTCGACCCCGGCACGCTCAAGCCCGTCCAGATCGCCATCGTCTCGCTGATGGAGGACGCGCGGGTGGAGCGGCTCGCGATGGCGGCGCTGCCGGGCCTCGCGCGGCTGTGGCTGCCTTTCCACGACGCCCGCGCCGAGGGCGCGCAGACCGCCGAGAGCCAGCTCGCACGCCTCTCGCGCGCGCTCGTCGATCCGGATTACCGCGACGACGGACCCTGGGTCGCGAAGGGCCGCACGCTCTTCGAGGCGGCGCTCGCGGACCCCGATCCCGCAGCGCTCCGCCGGCTGGCGGGGCTGCTCGGCAACGATCTGGGGCAGATGCGGGTGCGCTTCGACGCCAAGGCCTACGTGCCCCAGCCGGTCTACCGCGACGACAATTCCGGCCTGTGGCTCTTCGAGCCCGACGCACCGCCCCCCGCCGACGCGCCGGAGATCGCGGCGCAGGGCGTGCGCATCGAGACCACCGAGACGCCGCCGACGCCCCCCGATCGCGAGCGCCGCGAGCGCGGCGCCGACGCGCCTCCCGCACCGGCCCGCCCGCGCGACGCCGGCGAGGAAAGCCGGCCCGTCCTGCGGCTGCCGGAGTGGGACTACCACGCCGCGCGCCTGCGGCCGGACTGGGTGAGCGTCCTCGACGAGCGCCCGCGCACCGCCCCCGCGCATCTCGTCGATCGCTGGATCGAGGCGCGGCCCGCGACGCTCCTGCGGACCGAGGCGCTCGTGCGGCAGGCGCGGGTCGGCCGGCCGAAGCGGCTGCGCCGGCAGGCGGAGGGCGAGCGGCTCGACCTCGACGCCGCCATCGGCGCGGTGCTCGACCAGCGGCTCGGCCTCGCGCCCGACCCGCGGGTGTTCGAGACCGTGCGCATCGCCGAGCGCGACATCGCCCTCGTCCTGCTGCTCGACGTCTCGGAATCGACCAAGGACACGATCGGCGGCACGACGACCTCCGTCTTCTCCGTGGTGCGCGACGCCACCGCCGTGCTCGCGCGGGTGCTCGATGCGCTCGGCGATCCGTTCGCCGTGCACGCCTTCGCCTCGAACGGGCGGGAGAACGTGCACTACACGCGCGTCAAGGACTTCCACGAGCCTTTCGAGGCCCCCGCGAAGAGCCGGCTCGCCGGCCTGCGCCCCGGCTATTCCACGCGCATGGGCGCGGCGCTGCGCATGGCGACGCGCGCGCTCGCCGGCTTACGCGCCCACCGCCGCCTCGTCCTGCTCGTCACCGACGGCGAGCCGTCCGACGTCGACTGCCCCGACCCGCGCCACCTGGTCGAGGACGCCCGCAAGGCGGTGCAGGAGGCCGCCGCACTCGGCGTCGACGCCTTCTGCGTGGCGGTTGCGCCGCGCGACGAGGCCGCCCTCGCCACCGTGTTCGGCCGCGCCAACGTCGCCCACCTGCCCCGCGTCGAGGCCCTGCCGGACCGCCTGCCGCAGGTCTATTGCCGGCTCGTGCGGTGAGGCGTCACGCCGCCTCGTCGAGCGACCAGCGCGTCTCGCCCTCCGAGAACAGCGGCACGAGCTCGCCGTGCTCGGGCACCTCGAGGGCGCGCATCACCGGGCGGGCGCGCTCGACGTAGGTGACGCGCCGCTCGCAGGGCGCGCGGCCGTAGAAGGCGGGGCCGTTGAGCGAGGCGAAGGCCTCGAAGCGGTCGAGCGCGTCCTCCTCGGCGAAGACGCCGAGATAGGCCTCGATGGCCACGGGCGCCGAGAACACGCCGGCGCAGCCGCAGGCGCTCTCCTTGTCGTGGCGCAGGTGCGGCGCGGTGTCGGTGCCCAGGAAGAACTGCCGCTCGCCGCTCGTCGCCGCCTGACGCAGGGCGAGGCGATGCTCCTCGCGCTTGAGGATCGGGAGGCAGAACATGTGCGGGCGCAAGCCGCCCGCGAAGAGGGCGTTGCGGTTGTAGATCAGGTGCTGGGGCGTGATGGTCGCGCCCATGCGTTCGGGATGGGCGCGCACGAAGGCCACCGCCTCGCGGGTCGTCACGTGCTCCATGACGACGCGCAGCCGCGGGAAGCGCGCGAGCGTCGGCGCGAGCACGTCGTCGAGGAAGCGGTGCTCGCGGTCGAACATGTCGACGTGCGGCCCCACCACCTCGCCGTGGGTGAGCAGCGGGATGCCCGCCTCCTCCATCGCCGCGAGCACGCGGTCGAGCTTGCGGATGTCGCTGACGCCGTGGGCGGAGTTGGTGGTGGCGTTCGCCGGGTAGAGCTTGGCCGCGGTGAACACGCCCTCGGCGTGGCCGCGCACCAGGTCCGACGGGTCGGTGTCGTCGGTGAGGTAGCAGGTCATCAGGGGGGTGAAGTCGCAACCCTCGGGGACGGCGGCGCGGATACGCTCACGGTAGGCCGCGGCCATGGCCGCGCTCGTCACCGGCGGCGAGAGGTTGGGCATCACGATCGCGGCGTGGACGGCGCGCGCCGTATAGGGCACGACGGTACGCAGCATGGCGCCGTCGCGGAAATGGACGTGCATGTCGGCCGGCTGGCGGATGGTGATCGTGCGCATGCGTCCCTCCACTGTCTCCCACGCTCGGCGCGGGAGACGGGACGTACGCGCTCGGCGCCCCGCCCGCAATTCGGAAAAGCCGCCGGATGGGCCGCGGCTCGTCGTTCGGGGCACGGCTCACCCGCGGCTTGCCCCCGCGCCCGGCTGCCGCCAGGATCGCGCCGAAACGAGAGATGGAGACGCCCCGATTCCGAGCACCGATGCCCGCCCCGACCCGCGCGCCGTCACTCCCGATCCGGCGCCCGGTCCCGCGCCTGAAACCGAGCCGAGCCAGCGCATCCGCCTCTCGGACGTCGGCGCGCGCCTGCGCGCCTTCCGCATGGGCCGCGGGCTCACCCCCGAGGACGTCGCGGCGCGCATCGGCATCTCGCGCGCGGCGCTCTACCGGGCGGAGCAGGGCCAGATCCCCAAGATCGAGACGCTGGCGGGCATCGCCGACGTGCTCGACACCTCGCTCGCGAGCCTGCTCGGGGCCGGCATCGAATACGTGCCCACCGCCGTGGCCTTCTTCGAGCGCATGCGCCAGCTCGAGGAGGCCTCCCACGAGGTGGTCGGCCTGTTCGGGCCGGTCTCCTACCTGCTGACGTCGGACGCCTACGACGCCATGCTCGCCGAGGTGCTGCGCGAGGGGCCGAGAGCAGGCGACAAGGACGGCGCGGCGCTGGAGACGCTGCTCACCGTCCTGCGCGAGCGCAAGTCGTGGTTCCGCGCGGCCAAGCCCGCCATCGTCAGCCTGATCTCGTCCTCCGACATCGAGCGCTTCCTCGCGCACGGGGCGGTGGGACGCTACGACCTCGACGAGGCGACGATCCTGCGCCGCCGTCGCGAGGCCCGGCGGGAGGTCGAGCACATCGCCGCCCTGGTCGCCGACCCGCCGGCCAACGTCGAGATCGGAATCGTGCTCGAGCCGACCCCGGCGACGACCTTCCAGATCTTCCGCCAGGCCGACCGCTCGGTGCTGGCCATCTCGCCGTTCCGGCTCGGCGAGCAGCCCAACGTGAGCCTCGGCGTGGCGCTGATCACGTCCGCACCCGAGCCGATGGCGCTGCACGAGGAGATCGCGGCGCGCCTGCGTGCCAGCGCCCTTCAGGGCGAGGCGGCGCTCGCGCACCTGCGGGCGCTCGTCGCGCGCCACGGGGTCCAGCCTGCCTAGCAGAATGGCACGGCTGCCCATCGTCGCGTCTCATTTTTGAGACTTTTCTGTTGACAGCGGGGCGCCGACGCTCTTCCCTAGGTCCTTCCGGAGCGGAAGAAGCAAGGGAACACCCGCGATGATCTCAAGGCGCACACTCGTCCTCTCGGCCGGCCTCGCCGCCGCGCTCGTGGCCGTGCCGGCCTCGGCCCAGGAATTCACCGCCCGGATCGGGCATCTCGAGTCGCCCCAGCAGGCCCGCCACCAGGGCCTGGAGATGGTCGCGGAGCTCGTCCGGGAGCGCACCGACGGCGCGGTCGTCTTCGAGCTCTTCCCCGCCGGCCAGCTCGGCCAGGCGCGCGAGATGAACGAGGGCGTCCAGCTCGGCGTGATCGAGGGCACCGTCTCCCCCGCCGCCTTCCTCGCGGGCTTCAACCCCGCGGTCTCCATCCTCGACGTGCCCTTCGTCTACCCGGCGGACCGCGAGCAGGCGAACGCGCTGCGCACCGGCGCCTTCGGCCAGGCGGTGCTCGACAGCTTCGAGCCGCGCGGCTTCGAGGCGATCGCGATCTGGCCGAACGGCCGCAAGAGCTTCACCTCGAACAAGCCGCTCGAGAGCGTCGACGCCTTCGAGGGCCAGCGCTTTCGCGTGATGGATTCGCCGGTGCTCATCGAGCAGTTCAACGCGGTCGGCGCCTCCGCCGTCGCCCTGCCCTTCGGCGAACTCTACACCGCCCTGCAGACGGGCGTCGTCGACGGGCAGGAGAACGCCCTCGATACGATCGCCACGATGAAGTACAACGAGGTCCAGGCGAACCTCCTCGTCTCCGGCCACGGCGCCAACGAGGACGTCGTCCTGTTCAATCCCGGCTGGTGGGCCTCGCTGCCGCAGGAGTACCGCGACGTCATCGTCGCCGCGTTCGACGAGGTCCGCCCGCAGGTCGAGGAGATCAAGGAGGCCTCGCAGGAGGCCGCCCTCCAGCGCCTCACGGAAGCCGGCATGAACGTGCGTGAGCTCGGCGACGAGGAGCGCGCCGCGCTTCGCGAGAACATGTACCCCCGCGCCCGCGACGCCTATCTCGGGCTGGCAGGCGATGCGGGCCAGACGATCGTCGAGACCTACGAGCAGCAGTACGCGGACGTCACCGGCGAGTGATCGTCCGGGGGTGTGCGACGTCCTCCTCTCTTTCTTCTGGCGCAGGCAGCGGCAGCAAGACGTCTACGAGCGCGGATGCAGAGCGCGACGTTCTCCCCTCCCCCTCGTGGGGAGGGGCCGGGGGTGGGGGGCGTGCAGAATGATCTCGCCGCGGATGCGGGGCGACCACGGTCGCGACAGCAACGGCGAGGTCTCACCCGGCACCACGACCCCCATCCGGGCCCTTCGGGGGCACCTTCCCCACAAGGGGGAAGGAAGGCCTGCGTCACCGTCAGTCTTTGAGTGCGCACCTGAAGTCTGCACCTGCTAAGTGCCTGAATTGACCGGCGCTCGTGGAGAGGGGCGCATTTAAGTGGGAGCCTCCCCCGCGAGGCCCCGAGCCGGAGACCGAGAACCGTGATCGCGTTCCTGCGGGCGATCGCGACGGTGGAGCGGGTGCTCCTCGCGTCGCTGATGATCGCCATGACGCTCCTCTACAGCGGCGCCGTCCTCGTGCGCGAGGTCTCGGACGAGCTCTATCGCGAGCTCGCCTGGGTGGACGAGGCCACGCGCTGGCTGATGGTGTGGATGGTCTTCCTCGGGCTCGGCCTCGCGCTCGAGCAGGGCAAGCACGTGGCGATGACCTCGCTGCTCGCGACCTTCTCGCAGCGCACGCGGCGCATGGTGCGCCGGGCGATCGACCTCGTCGGTCTCCTCTTCTCCCTCGCCATCGTCTGGTTCGGCTGGGACATCACCCGCCTCGTGCTCGGCACCGGCCAGGTGAGCCCGACGCTGGGGCTGACGACCGCGATCCTCTACCTCGCCCTTCCCGTCGGCTTCTCGCTCCTGGCGCTGCGCTACCTCGCAGGCCTTCTCGGCATCCAGGAGCGCGCCCTCGAGCACGAGCATCCGGAGCGCCCGTCATGATCGTCGCCGCGCTCTTCGCCTTCGCGATCCTCCTTCTCGTGCTGGGCTTCGAGATGCTGCTCGTGCTCGGGCTGCCGGGGCTGATGATCAAGGAGGTCTGGTTCGACCGCCTGCCGGACATCGTCATCGGCCAGAAGATCGTCGGGGGCATCAATCATTCGACGCTGCTCGCGATCCCCTTCTTCATCTTCGCCGCTGAGCTGATGGCGAGCGGGCGCATCGCGCGCGACCTGACGACGCTGGTGAAGGCCTTCCTCGGCCACCGCGCGGGCGGCATCGGCCACACCACGATCGGCGCCTGCGCCGCCTTCGGCGCGGTGTCCGGCTCCGCGCCTGCCACCGTCGCGGCGCTCGGGCGGATCATGTACCCGGAGCTGGTCAAGTCCGGCTACAAGGACCGCTTCGCGCTCGGCCTGATCGTCTCCTCGGCGGAGACGGCGCTCCTCATCCCGCCCTCGATCACCTTGATCATCTACGGCTGGCTCACGGGCACCTCGATCACGGGGCTGTTCGCCGGCGGGCTCGTCATCGGCCTCGTGCTCGCCTTCGCCTTCGCGCTCTACGTGATGTGGGACAGCTACCGGATGGGCCGCCAGGCGACGGCGGCGCCGTCGCTGCGCGAGCGCATGCGCGCCACCGGCGCCGCCGGGTGGGCGCTGGGGCTTCCCGTCATCATCCTGGGGGGCATCTACGGCGGCATCTTCACGCCCACCGAGGCCGCCGCGGTCAGCGTCGTCTACGCGGTCTTCGTCGAGGCCGTGGTCTATCGCGAGCTGACCTTCGCCGGCCTCTTCGGGGTCGCCGGCCGGGCTGCGGTGACGAACACGGTGATCTTCATCCTGCTCGGGATGGGGAGCCTCGTCTCCTACTTCATCACGCTCGCCCAGCTGCCGGGGCTCGTGATCGACTTCATGCAGACGATCGAGGCGAACTGGATCGTCTTCCTGATGATCGTCAACGTGCTGTTCCTGGTCGCCGGCATGTTCATCGATCCGAACTCGGCGCTGCTCGTGCTCGTGCCGGCGCTCTATCCCGTGGCGATGACCTTCGGCATCGATCCCGTCCATTTCGGGCTGATCGTGTGCCTGAACATCTGCATCGGGATGATCACGCCGCCCTTCGGGCTCGACATCTTCGTCGCGTCCTCCACGCTCGGCAAGCCGGTGGCGACCATCATCGCGGGCGTCTGGCCCTTCGTGCTGATCAACCTCGCCGTCCTCGTGGTGGTCACCTACGTGCCGCAGCTCTCGACCTTCTTCCCCAAGCTGATCCTCGGCTGAGGAGCACGCGTCCCATGACCATGCCCATGCTCGACCCCGACGTCGTTCCCCCGGCGGCACCCGCGCATCCCGCAGCCGGCCGCCCCGTGGAGCTCGAGGCGGTGGTGCGCGAGCACTCCGCTGTCAACGACGAGTACCGATACCTGTCCCTCGACCTGCCCGAGGGCGCGCCGCATGCGCGTCCCGGCCAGTTCTACCACCTGCTCTGCCCGGGCGGCGACGGGCTCGAGCCCTTCTTCCGCCGGCCGATGAGCGTCTACCGCATCGAGCCGGAGCGAAACCGCGTCGGCTTCCTCTACAAGGTGACCGGCACGGGCACCGCCGCCATGGCGCGGCTGTGGCCGGGCGATGCGTTCAACATCTTCGGCCCGCTCGGCATAGGCTTCACCCTGCCGGCGGAGAAGGCGCCGATCGTGCTGCTGGGGCGTGGCGTCGGCCTCGCCACGATGGGTCCGCTCGTGCCCTTCGCCCGCGAGAACGGGCACCGTGTCACCGCGATCCTGAGCGCACGCGCACCCGATCTCGTGATGTCGGTCGACGAGATGCGCACCGCCGGAGCCGAGGTGATCACCGTGACGGATGCCGAGGGCACCTCCGCCGTCCCGCGCGTGGAGGGCATTCTCGAGGACCTCGTCGCGAAAGGCGCCTGCGCGGCGCTCTACGTCTGCGGCTCGAGCCGGCTCACGCGCCTCGCCCAGACGGTCGCCGCGCGCCACGACCTGTTCGGCGAGGTCGCGCTCGAGCAGCAGATGGCCTGCGGCGTGGGCGTCTGCTTCTGCTGCGTCAGGCCCTTCCGGGAGAACGGGGAGACCGTGCACCGGCGCGTGTGCTGCGAGGGTCCCGTGTTCCCGCTCGCGGAGGCGCTCGCATGATCGATCTCTCCGTCACCTGCGGCGGGCTCGCGCTCGCCAATCCCGTGATGCCTGCCTCGGGCACGTTCGGCCTCGAGCAGGCCGGCATCTTCGACTTCGACCGGCTCGGCGCCTTCGTGACGAAGACGATCACGCCCGACAAGCGGCTGGGCAACCCGACGCCGCGCGTCTCGGAAGTGCCGAACGGCATGCTCAATTCCATCGGCATCCCCTCGAAGGGCGCCGCCGCCTTCGTGCGCGACGTGATCCCGCGGTTTTCGCAATGGCGCCCGCCCCTCGTCGTCTCCATCTCGGCGAACACGCCCGACGCCTTCGCGGACCTCGCCCGCACGGTGAGCGTGGAGGGCGTCGCGGCGATCGAGATCAACATCTCCTGCCCGAACCTCGAGGACGACGGCAAGGCCTTCGCCATGCGCCCCGAGAGCACGCGCGAGATCGTGCGCCGGCTGCGGGAGGCGACCGACCTGCCGCTGTGGGCGAAGCTGACGCCGAACGCCGGCGACGTCGCCGCGGTGGCGCAGGCCGCCGAGGAGGGTGGCGCGGACGCGCTCGTCGTCGCCAACACCATCCTCGCCATGAGCGTGAACGTGGACACCCGCCGCCCGAGCCTCGGCAACGTCATGGGCGGGCTGTCGGGGCCGGCGGTGAAGCCGATCATCCTGCGCATGGCCTATCAATGCGCGCGCGCCGCGACGATCCCGGTGATCGGCTGCGGCGGCATCTCGACCGCGAAGGACGCGCTCGAGTTCCTCATCGTGGGGTGCCGGGCGGTGCAGGTCGGCACCGCCTCCTTCGTCCACCCGTGCGCCCTCGTGGACGTCATCGACGATCTCGAGGACCATTGCCGCGCGAACGGCATCGCGCGGATCGAGGACGTGATCGGATCGCTCGACCTCACCCAGGCGGAGCGCGACATGCTGGGCGACGCCGCGCTCGAGGCGCACGCATGAACCTGCGCACGGACCCCGCCGCGGCCACCGCCGATCTCGCGAGCCTCGACCTGCGCGCCCTGGCCGAGCGCATCTTCACGGATGCCGCCGCGATGTCCCCCGATCGCGTAGGCCTCTCCCGCCCGGCCTACAGCGCCGTCGAGAGCCGCATGCTCGCCTATCTCGAGGAGACGGCGCGTGGCCTCGGCCTCGAGACCTGGCGCGACGCGGGCGACAACCTCGTCGTCGCGGCACCCGGCGACACGGACGCGTCGGCCCGTGCGGGCTATCTCGGCTCGCATGTCGACACGGTGCCCGAGGGCGGCAACTACGACGGCCTCGCGGGCGTCGTCGCCGGCCTCCTCGCGCTCCTCTCCAACGTGCGCGAGGGCACGGGCGCGGGCCGCATCCCGCTGCGGGTGCTGGCTCTGCGCGGCGAGGAGAGCGCCTGGTTCGGGCGCGCCTACATGGGCTCGCTCGCGCTGTTCGGGCGTCTCGGCGGCGCCGCGCTCGAGGCCAGGCGCCGCGACGGCGTCGGCACGCTCGCCGACGCCATGCGCGAGACGGGCCTTCCGGTGGAGCGCATCGCGGCAGGCGAGGCGCTCGCGGACCCCAGATCCTACGCCTTCTTCGTCGAGCTCCACATCGAGCAGGGCCCCGTCCTCGTCGAGCGCAAGTGGCCCGTGGCCGGCGTCACCGGCATCCGCGGCAACATCCGCCACCGCGAGATCCGCTGCCTCGGCGAGGCCGGCCATTCCGGCGCGGTCCCGCGCTGGCTCAGGCGCGACGCGGTCTTCGCCATGTGCGAGCTCGTCATGCGCATGGACGAGCACTGGGCGACGATCCAGCAGCACGGCGGCGATCTCGTCCTCACCACGGGCATCGTCCAGACGGACGCCGCCCACCACGCCATGTCGCGCATCCCCGGCGAGGTCTCCTTCAGCTTCGAGGCGCGCAGCCTCGACGCGGGCACGCTGGAGGCCGTGGAGCGTCTCGCGCATGCCGAGGCACGCGCCATCGAACGCGATCGCGGCGTGCGCTTCCACTTCGACGAGCCCGTGCGCTCGGCGCCGGCCAGCCTCGATCCCGCGATCCTCCAGGCGATCCTCGCCGAGATGGAGGCGGAGGGCCTCGCGGCGGAGACCGTGCCCAGCGGCGCCGGGCACGATGCGGCGGTGTTCGCGCAAGCGGGCGTGCCGAGCGGCATGATCTTCGTGCGCAACACAAAGGGTTCGCACAATCCCAACGAGCACATGGAGATCGACGACCTGATGGTCGCCGTCGGCGTCATGGCGCGTCTCGGCAAGACGCTGTCGGATCGCGCGAAATGAGGCGTGGGCAGAGCGCACGGAGCGTTGGACGTCCCTCCGTTCAGCGGCTAGATGAGGCGCCGCGCGCCGATGGAGGGACGATCCCGTGACGAATTTCACCGACAAGGCTCTGATCGCCGAGCTCACCGCCAAGATGCTGCTCGAGGTACAGGCGGTGCATTTCCGCGCCGACGAGCCCTTCCGCTTCACCTCCGGCTGGGCGAGCCCGGTCTACATCGATTGCCGCAAGCTGATCTCGTATCCGCGCATCCGCAACACGTTGATGGACTTCGCGGCGTCCGTGATCCTGCGCGACATCGGCTTCGAGTCGCTCGACGCCATCGCCGGCGGCGAGACCGCGGGCATCCCCTTCGCGGCTTGGATCGCCGACCGCCTGTCGATGCCGATGCAGTACGTCCGCAAGAAGCCCAAGGGCTTCGGGCGGGATGCTCAGATCGAGGGTGATTTCCGCGAGGGCGCGCGCATCGTGCTCGTCGAGGACCTCTCCACCGACGGGCGCTCGAAGATCCGCTTCTGCGAGGCGTTGCGCGCCGCGGGGCTGACGGTGGAGCACACGTTCGTGATCTTCCACTACGACATTTTCCCGCAGACCAAGGAGACGCTGAGCGAGCACGGCATCACCATGCATTCGCTCGCCACCTGGTGGGACGTGCTCGCGGTGGCGCGCGCGCAGGGCTACTTCGCCGCCGAGACCCTCAACGAGGTCGAGGCCTTCCTCAACAGCCCGATGGAATGGTCGGCGGCGCACGGCGGGGCGAGCAGCTTCCCGCAGAGCTGATCCTCAGGAGCAAGACACCATGCTGGACGACGTCAAGCGCATCCTCGTCGACGGTCCCCTCGGCGTGCACACCGCCGAGGAGTTCATCCAGGCCTGCCTCGCGCGCGCGGCGAAGCCGGGCGATGCCGACGCCGTCCCGCTCTTCGTCCTGGCGCGCCTCGCCCAGCCCTTCTGCGACTTCTACGCGGACCAGGCGCTGAGCGACGCGACGGCGCAGGCCTTCCGCGACCGCATGGTCGCGACGATCGACGCGTGCGACGCCGCCGGCGACGCTCACGCCCGCGACGCCGCGCTGGCCGGCGCCATCCGCGAGGCGTTGGCGGCCGGCTGAGCGTCGCATCGGCGATGTCGGCGGGCGTGGCGCACGCGGCCGGGCGACGTCACCTCGACGGGTCGTGGCCCCAGTTCATCAGCGAGTAGCGCCAGCGCGAGTGCTCCTCGTCGTCGCGCGTGCCGCCCTGCGCGCCGTGCCGGTGGACGTAGCCGACGACCTTCCTCATGTGGGCATAGTCGTCGTCCGTCAGGTCGGCCTTCCTCGTGCGCTTGATCGCGACGATGCGCCGGCCGGACTTGTGGCCGACCGCCTCGCTCTCGCCCTCGCGGGTCCAGCCGACGGCCTGCGATTCCTCGGTCTCGAGCCAGTTCTCGAGCTCCTTCGGCGTCATGTTCACCGCATCCTCGAAATCGCGGTAGATATCCTGCTTCTGCGCATCGTCCATGCGTCGCCTCCTCGGGTTCGCGAGGCCGGTGAACGCACGAGCGCGCGTACCGATCGAGCGGCGCGGCGTCGCGTCGCCTGGGCGCCGTTCGACCGCGCGCTCACCGCGCCGGCGGCGTGCCTGCGGAAGACAGGCCACCGGCGGCCGTCAGCGCGGCGCGATCGAGGCCGAAGCGCGACAGGAAAGCGTCGTCGATCTCGAGGCCGCGGCGGCGCAGGGCGTCGTTGAGATCGGCGCGCCATCCAGCGAAGGGGCCGTGGCGCTCGGAATGGTTCTGGGCGGTGCCGACGACATAGGCGCCGCGCGTGGGCAGCGTGGCGACGCACGCGCCGCGGGCGGCCGCGGCCTGCGGCCAGTCATGGTGATCGCGCAGCACCTGGAGCGGGTTGCGCCGTAGCGGGTCCGAGTCGTCCGGGCGCAGTCGCGCGACCACGGACGAGCCGCACAGGGCATGGAAAGGCCGCTCGAACGCGCCGGGAAAGGGCAGCGGCGCCGCCCGCCCGGAGGCGAAGTCGACCATGTCGCCCTGCGCCAGCACGCCGCCGAGCGACCCGGGATCGATCGCCGTGCGCGCGGCAGCGACGAGGTCGCGGGGGACCCAGTCGTCGGCGTCGACGAGCATCAGCCAGCCATCGCCCTCGCGCAGCGCGGCCTCGCCGAGCGCGTGCCTCTTGCAGCCGGCATCGTTGTTGGCGGCGTCTTGCGCATGCGCGGGCCAGGCGGCCTCGATGAACCGCACGCGCGGATCGTCCGGCAGGGTGGCCGGTCGGTCCTGCCCCATGACGAGGACGCCGAAGGCGGGATCGGTCTGGGCGAGCAGGCTGCGCAGCGTGAGGCCGACGAGCGCCTCGACGCGCGCGAAGTCGTCGGTGCCCGCGCGGCCGACGAGCGGGATGCCGAAGGTGAACGATCGAGGAGACGCCATCACGAGGGCTCAACGCCCTCGGACCGGGGTCGTTCATCGATCAGCCGCGGATCATGCGACCGCGGACGCCGATAGGGTGCAGGCGCCAGCAGGGCGCGACCGGCGCGCGGGGCGCCGGCCGTGGCACGGGGATCCGGCGGCGCGCGACGCGACCGGGAGGCTGCCGGCCGCGAGCGAGGCGTCCGCGGCGCGGTGGCTCAGACCTCGTTGCCGGCGGCGACGAGGCTCTTGACGGTCTGCAGTGCGGCGCCGCGCAGCGCCGGGCGCTTGATCTCGTTGAACAGCGCGACGAGCGCGATCGCGTCCTCGTCCATCAGCCGGGCCTGGCCCTGCTCGACGCCGCCGAGCAGCGCGGAGGCGGGCTGCTCCAGGACCTGCGAGATCTGCACGAGGCGGGACGCGGCGACGCGGTCGGTGCCGTTCTCGTACTTCTGCACCTGCTGGTAGGTGACACCGATGGCTTGGCCGAGCTCGCTCTGGGAGAGCTTGGCCTGCTTGCGCGCGAGACGAATGCGCTGGCCGATCTCGCGGTCGATTTCAGTGGGTGAACGTGTCATGAGCCGGTTCCCGACCTGTTGTTTCCGGATTGTAACGGAAAAGTTGCCCGAAAGGTTGCCTCTGATGTCGGCGGACACGGCACGTTCCTCGCGTAAAGAACCGTACCGCGATACTTGAGCGATCCAGCGACGTCTCTTTGGACACCATCCGGCGCGCGCGCCGTCAAGTCCCACGCTCGATACGGGATGCCCCGGGACGCTCTTCCTACATCGCCATTTATGCACGGAGCAGTCGAAGTGCTAGGCCCCATCGTGCGACATTGCGCCCGGACAACGGGGGCACCACTGCGCATACGTTGCGGTCGCCAAGTATAGGTGCAGTCGCGCCCATCGGCTGCCTTCACGAGTCCAGATCCGAGCCGGATGCATGTGAGGCGTCTCGCATCGCGGATGCCCGATACCCCGCCGCGGCTCCACTCCAACCCTTGGTGAGCCTTACGCAACCTTCCCGACGCAGCACGAACCGGCACACCCTTCCGCAAGGGAACTAACCCCGCGCACCGACCCGAGGACGACCTCACAATCGGCAGGTGCTCCCCCGTAATTCGACGGGGAAAACGTCCGGATGGTGAACGACCCGTGGATCGCCCTGCCCGCCGGCCCGGCAGAATACCGTTTGAAGCAATCTCAAGATGCATCACCTCTGAGTCGAAGTGAACCGCGACCCGAATCGGTCCTGCATCCGATCCGCCGCCGCAGCGCCCGTCGATCCCGAGGTCCCGGTGGCGGCGAACCCACGCAGGCGCCGCACGTCCCGGCACGAGGAGCCGAGACCCCTCGATCGGCCAGGGACGCGACCCGACGGATCTGCAAGCGGCGAGCGTCATCTCATCGGCCCCCCTCGGCCCGCGGGCGGCTCCCGACGCCTCGGCGCACCGAGAAATCGTCCCCCTGGAAGAATGTCCCTCAGAATTGCATCCACTTCAAGCATGAAGCGATCCTTCGATTACCACCCCACACGCGACTCCGGTGATCCGCACTACGCACCCGTTGGTTTGACCCTCCGGTTCGAACTGGATACAGTATGCGACACCGACAAAGGTTAGGATTGCATCGGACATGACGGGCAACGACACGGGTCGACGCGAAAGCATCCGCGAGCGCATCTACGCGGATCTGCGGCGGCGCGTGCGGCGGTGCGAGTTCACGCCGGAGGACCGGCTCGTCGACGTCGAGATCGCGCGCGCCTACGGCGCGTCGCGCATGCCCGCTCGCGAGGCGCTGCTGCAGCTCGTCAACGATGGCTATCTCGTCGGGACGTCCCGCGGCTTCGCGCTGCCGACGCTGTCCCTGCAAGAGGTCCGCGACGTCTTCGAGGTGCGCAAGCTGCTCGAGCCGCGCGCTGCCGCACACGCGGCGAGCAACCTCGACGCGCTGTCCGACGAGGCGCTCGATGCGGCGCTGTCGGACGCGCGGACGGCGATGCGCGCGGACGACGTCGGGCGCCTGATCCGGGCCAACGTCGACTTCCGCGACGCCTGGATCGCGCGCGTGCGCAACGCGCGCCTCGCCGAGACGCTTGCGCGCTTCGTCGACCACGTGCAGACCGTGCGCCGGGAGATCCTGAGCTGCGCGACGACACGCCAGGTTGTTCTCGAGGGCCTCGAGGACGTTCGGGCCGCCTTCGCCACCCGCGACCCGATCGTCGCGGGCGACCGCATGGCGTCCTTCATCGCGTCCGCCGAGCGGGCCTTCTTCTCCGCCCGCCGCTCCGCCTGAGCGCGCGACAACGGGCGCGGAGCGCGGTAGATCATGGGCCTCGATCCGCCGACTCGGCGCGGGACCGGCATCCGCTCGTGGTTCCCGGCGCGGCGTCGGCCCAGCACGGACGGCGCGAAGGCACGCGCCGCGCAGGGAGCCTCTCGATGCAGACCCCAAGCTCTCCCGCCCAGACTCCCCCTGCCAGGACTTCCCCTGCCGCGCCGAGCGTGGTGATCGAGGCCCTGCGCGCGGCGCTGGGAGCGGACGCCGTGCGCACCGGCGCGGAGATCGCGGATCGCGCGCGCGCCGACGCCAGCGGCCTCGCCCCGACGCCGCCGCTCGCCCTCGTTCTCCCGCGCTCGCCGCAGGAGGTCTCCCGCGCCCTCGCGATCTGCCACGAACACGGCCAGTCGGTCGTCACGCAGGGCGGCATGACCGGGCTCGCCGGCGGTGCGCATCCGCACGAGAGCGACATCGCCCTCTCGCTCGAGCGCCTCGTCGGCATCGAGGAGATCGATCCCGAGGCCGCGACGCTCACCGCGCGGGCCGGCACGCCCCTCCAGGTGCTGCAGGACGCAGCCGAGGAGGCGGGCTTCCTGCTCGGCATCGACCTCGGCGCACGCGGCTCGTGCACGATCGGCGGCAACGTCGCGACCAACGCCGGCGGCAACACCGTGCTGCGCTACGGCATGACCCGCCGCAACGTCCTCGGCCTCGAGGCCGTGCTCGCGGACGGGACGATCGTCTCCTCGCTGAACAAGATGCTGAAGAACAATTCCGGCTACGACTGGACGCAGCTGATGATCGGCACCGAGGGCACGCTCGGGGTCGTCACCCGCGTCGTGCTGGCGCTGCAGCCGCGGCCCGAGGGCGTCCACACCGCGATCTGCGCCGTGCGCGACGCGTCCGCGGCGATCGCGCTGCTGCGGGCGCTGGAGCGACGCTTCGCCGGCGGGCTCCTCGCGTTCGAGGCGATGTGGCGCGAGTTCGTGCGCGCGGCGATCGACGAGGTCGGCCTCGCTCCGCCCTTCGCCGAGGAGCACGACCTCCTCGTCCTCGTCGAGGCCGCCACCGGCGAGGGGCCGGCCGGGCGCGAGCGCTTCGAGGAGACGCTCGGCGCGATGCTGGAGGAGGGGCTCGTGCTCGACGCGGTGCTCGCCCGCTCGGAGGCGGACCGGGCAAGGCTGTGGGCCTATCGGGAATCGCCCTACGAATACCAGCCCAAGCTCCCCGTCTTCGTCTCCTTCGACGTGAGCTTCCCCCGCGCCCGCATCGGTTCGGCGGTGGAGGAGCTGCGCGCCCTCGCCCGCGCGCACTGGCCGGATGCGCTCAGCGTGATCTTCGGCCACATCGCCGATTCGAACCTCCACCTCATCGTCGGCGGCCCCGCCCTCGACAAGACGATGGTGGAGGAGCGGGTCTACGCCGTCGTCGCGCGCTACGGCGGCGCAGTGTCGGCGGAGCACGGGATCGGGCGCAACAAGCGCGCCTATCTCGCGCTGTCGCGCAGCGAGCCCGAGCTGGCGCTGATGCGCACGATCAAGCGGGCGCTCGACCCGCGCGACATCCTCAACCGCGGCCGGGTGCTGTGACGCGTCCCGCCAGCTTCGGAGCGAACCGATGACCGGACACCCGCCCCTCCTGCCGCTCCTCGCCGACGACGCCCTCTCCCCCGCCGCGAAGGCGGTCTTCGACGACATCCGCGCGACCCGCGGCTCGGACTTCGTCAACAACTTCTGGCGCGCGCTCGCGCACGATCCCGCGCTCCTGCGGCGCACCTGGGAGGGTGTGAAGGCGGTGATGGCGCCCGGCGCCCTCGACCCGCTGACGAAGGAGCTGATCTACGTCGCCGTCTCGGCGACGAACGGCTGCGAGTACTGCACGTACTCGCACACGGCCGCGGCCAGGGCGAAGGGCATGACCGACGCCATGCTGACGGAGGTCCTCGCCGTCGCGGCCAAGGCCAACGAGACGAACCGGCTCGCCAACGGCCTGCGCGTGCCCGTCGACGAGGCCTTCCTCCCGACGGCGGCCGCGCCTCAGGGCGCGTCCGTGAAGTAGTCCGGGTGGGCGGCGGCGGCCTCGGCGATGAAGCCGTGGATGTTGTTGAGATGCGCGCGCACAGCCGCCGCGGCGCCGGCCGGATCGTGTGCCTCGATCGCGTCGAGGATCGCCGTGTGCTCGCGCACGATGCGGGCGTACGTCTCGTCCTTCGCGAGGCTGAGCACGCGGATGCGCACGCCGTGCGCCTCCTCCGCCCTGACCAGCGTGGCGATGCGGCCGTAGCCGGTCGCCGCGGCGAGGATCTGGTGGAAGCGGTCGTCGGCCTCGTTGAAGGCGAGCTGATCGCGCGCCTGCGCCAGCGTCCGCATGTGCTCGATGAGGTCGCGGCAGCGCGCCGTCACCCCCTCCTCCTCCGGCGCCGGCCCCGTTTCGGCGAGGCGGGTCGCCACCGCGACCTCGAGTGCCTCGCGGATGAAGCGCGCCTCGAGGATGCGCTTGCGGTCGAGCTTGGCGACGAACGTGCCGCGGTGCGGGCGCACCTCGATGAGCCCCGCCTCCGCCAGCCGGATGAAGGCCTCGCGCACCGGCGTGCGCGAGGCGTCGAGCGCGCGCGCCGTCTCGACCTCCGAGAGCCGCATGCCGGGGGTGAGCCGCATGCGCACGAGCGCGGCATAGAGCCATTCGTAGATCTGGCTCGCCGCGGAGCGGCTGAAATCGAGCGTGCCGCCCGCCTCCAGGAGGGTGCGCAGCTCGGTCTCGGGGATCACGTCGCTCATCTCGGGTCGTGGCTCTGTGGTCGCATCGTCGGGCACCACGCGGCGCCGTGCGGAGCAGATTGACACGTTTCGGCGCCGCGCACTAGTATACCGGTACTCGAGACGTCGGGGCGACGGCGGCGATCCGCCTGCGCCCACGACGCGACGGCCGGCAGGAGACCGGCGGGGAGGACGCCGAGAGCTGGACGCGGGGGATCGATGCCCCCGCGATCCCGCGCCGACATCCACCCGACACGATGAGCTGATCCGATCGCGTGAGCCGGCGTCCCGCCGGAACGCGGCGGGCGAGACGGCCCGGGCGCTGAACGCCCGGAGACCTTCGGGAGGAGACCCATGACGAAGCTGATCACCACGCTCATGACCGGCGCCGCGGCGCTGGCGCTCTCCGCCGGGATGGCGGCTGCGCAGCAGACGGAAGTCCGCATCGCCTGGTACAACGACGGCAACGAGGGCGAGGTGCTCGCCGACCTCATCGCGCGCTTCGAGGAGGCGAACCCGGACATCGACGTCGTCATCGACACGGTGGCCTACCAGGCGATCCTCGAATCGCTGCCGGTGCAGCTCGCCGCCGGCGAGGGCCCGGACATGGCCCGCGTCACGGATCTCGGCGGCCTCGCCGAGTACTATCTCGACCTGCGCCCCTACCTCGAGGACCCGGAGTACTGGGAGGCGAGCTTCGGCCCGTTCCTGAACTGGCTGCGCGTGCCGGGCAACGAGGACGCGATCCACGGCTACATGACGCAGCTGACCGTCACCGGCCCATTCGTCAACAAGACGCTCTTCGAGCAGGCCGGCGTCGAGCTGCCGGGCGCCGACGCGACCTGGGCGGACTGGGCCGCGGCCGCGCGCCAGGTCGCCGAGGCGACGGGCGTGCAGATCCCCCTCGCCATCGACCGCTCCGGCCACCGCATCGCCGGGCCGGCGATCTCGATGGGCGCGGCCTACTTCGACGAGGCCGGCGAGCCGGCGGTCGTCGACGACGGCTTCGAGAGCTTCGCGCAGATGCTCTACGACTGGCATCAGGACGGCACCATGGCGAAGGACATCTTCGTCGCCGGTTCGGGCGGCACCTACGTCCCGGCCAACCAGGAGTTCGTCAACGCGCAGACGGTGATGTACTACTCGGGCTCCTGGCAGATCGGCCAGTTCGCCAACAACATCGGCCAGGACTTCGACTGGTGGGCGGTGCCCAACCCCTGCGGCCCGGCCGCCTGCTCGGGCATGCCCGGCGGCGCCGCGCTCGTCGCGCTGAAGGACACCGATCATCCCGAGGAGGTCGCGCGGGTGATGGAGTACCTCTCCTCCCCCGACGTGATCGCGGAGTTCGCCGGCCGCACGCTCTTCCTGCCCGGCCACCTGCAGCTCGACCCGACCGCGATCGACTTCCAGACTGAGAACCCGCTGGCGGCCCACGCGCTGCAGACCTTCGCGGCGGAGGTGCCGAAGGTGGCGGACGCGGCCTACGCGCTGCAGGGCTACACCAACAACCGAATCGTGTTCAACGCCACCATCGCGCGCATCTCCGAGGCGATCGGCGGCGAGATGTCCCTCGACGACGCCTTCTCGCGCATCGAGACCGACATCGAGAACCAGCTCGCGGAGGCCGCGCGCTGAGCGCGTCGCGTCCCAGCGGGGCCGCCGGCGGAGAACGCTCCGCCGGCGGCCCCACGTTTCGGTGAAGGACGAGAGACCCATGTCGCAAGCGTCGAGCGGACCGGCGCCCGCCGAGGAGCGCCGCAGCCTCAAGGAGCTCGCCGGCGCGGGCTTCGGCGTGCTGTGGGCCGCGCTCATGCGCCTGTTCGAGCCGCCGATGGCCGCGCTCCAGCGCGTGCTCGGCATCGGCCGGATGCCCTACCTCTTCCTTCTGCCGAACCTCGCCTTCTTCGGCGTCTTCGTGATCACGCCGCTGTTCATCAACCTCGGATACTCGGTCACCGGCGGCACGGACCTGTATCTCACCCAGCGCCCCTTCGTCGGCACCGAGCAGTACGGCTATCTCTTCGAGTGCGGCAATTATCTCGACCCGACCTCCTGCCGCGAGGACCGCTTCTGGCGGGGCGTCTACAACACGATCACGTTCGTGACCTTCCAGGTCGCGTTCATGGTGCTGTTCGCGCTGGTCACGGCGCTCGTCCTCAACCAGGAGATTCGCGCCCGCGGCTTCTTCCGGGCGGTGTTCTTCTTCCCCGTCCTGCTCTCGCCGGTCGTCGTCGCCTTGATCTGGAAGTGGATCCTGCTGCGCGACGGGCTCCTCAACGCCATGCTGCTCGAGATGGGCCTCGACCGCATCCTCTGGCTGGCGGACGCCAACTGGGCGATGTTCTGGTCGGTCTTCGTCTCGGTCTGGGCGCACATGGGCTTCTACACGCTCATCCTTCTCGCCGGCCTGCAGGCGATCCCGCCGGACCTCTACGAGGCGGCGGAGATGGACGGGACGAGCCGCTGGCGCGCCTTCTGGCGCATCACGCTGCCGCTGCTCTGGCCCAACCTCCTCGTCGTGCTCGTGCTGGCGCTGATCCGCGCCGTGCAGATCTTCGACGAGGTCTACGTGCTCACCGGCGGCGGGCCGGGCACGGCGACGCAATTCCTGGTGCAGTACATCTACAACACGGGCTTCGCCAACCGGGTGCAGAATTTCGGGCTCGCCTCCGCGGCCTCCGTCGTCCTCGGCGTCGTCCTGTTCGCGCTCACACTCACCCAGCTCGCCCTCGCGCGTCGGCGCGACGGTGCGGCCTGATCCGGCCTCGGGAGATCTGATCATGACCGCCGAGTCCGCAGCCACCACCACCGGCCAGGGCCGCGCTCCGCAGCGGGGCGTCGTCATGGCCTTTCTCACGCGCCGGCGGGGCGGCAAGCGCCTGCACTGGACGGACTGGGCGACGTGGGCCTACCTCGCCTTCGGCATCCTGCTGATGTTCGGGCCGATCGTCTGGCTGCTCATGTCGTCCTTCAAGACGCAGGCGGGCCTGCAGGAATTCCCGCCGACCTTCCTGCCGCTCTCGCAGGTGACCGTCGAGGTCGAGGGCAACGCGCGTCCCCTCCCCCTCTTCCGCGTCACGATGGAGGACGGCAGCGTGCGCGAGCTCGCGGAGGTGCGCCGCATCGGCATCGTCTCGACGATGATCGACCCGGCGAACCCCGACGAGCGCATCTCGGTGCCCATCGAGGCGCGCGAGCCGATCCGCGCGTTCCAGCTCGCCACCGAGAACTACACGACGCCGCTCGAGCAGTTCGCGTTCGGGCGATACCTGTGGAACTCGGTCTTCGTGACGGTGATCGCGACGATCATCACGCTCATCATCAACTCCATGGCCGCCTTCGCGCTGTCGATCTACGAGTTCAAGGGCCGCAACCTCGCGATGGGCTTCATCATCTCGACGCTGATGATTCCCATCACCATCGTGCTCGTGCCGACCTACGTCGTCGTGGCCTCGCTCGGCATGGTCAACTCGCTGTGGGGCGTCATCATCCCCGGCGCGGCGACGCCCACCGGCGTCTTCCTGCTGCGGCAATACATGCTCACGCTGCCCAAGGAGCTGATCGAGGCCGCGCGCATGGACAAGGCGAGCGAGTGGCAGATCTACTGGCGCATCGTCCTGCCGCTCTCGCTGCCGGCGCTGGCGGTGCTCGCCATCTTCTCGATCATGTGGCGCTGGAACGACTTCCTCTGGCCGCTCATCGTGCTCAACCAGACCGAGGTCTACACGCTCCAGCTCGGGCTCAACGCCTTCCAGGGCGAGCTGAACACGCAATGGAACTACGTGCTGGCCATGACGGTGGTGACGCTCCTGCCCGTCGCCCTCGTCTTCGCCTTCCTGCAGCGCTTCATCACGACCGGCATCGCGTCGAGCGGGATGAAATGATGCGCGCCCGTCTCGCTTCGCACGCATGCCGCCATCGCCGGCGGCACGCTCGACGGGCTCCCCTCCCCCTCGTGGGGAGGGGTTGGGGGTGGGGGGCGTCGGGTGAAGGGCTAGCGGGTTGCCCACACGCCGTTTGCCGGCATCGGGGACAATGCCTCTTTCTGAACGCCCCACACCCCCGGCCCCTCTCCGCGAGGGAGAGGGGAGACCCGCGGCGGTTCCGGATGCGCTTCGATCGCCCGACCGCGTACCGCCATCGTCCGCGACACGCGCAACCTGCTCCCCTCCCCCTCGTGGGGAGGGGTTGGGGGTGGGGGGCGTCGGGTGAAGGGCTCGCCGCTCACCCACGCGCCATTCGCCTGCATCGACGGCGAACGCTCGTTCTGCACGCCCCACACCCCCGGCCCCTCTCCGAGAGAACGTACTCCCGGGAGAGGGGAGAGCCGGCATCGGCGGCTCGTCACATCGACACCCGGAGAGCCTGACATGGCCACCATCGAGCTTCGCGACATCCGCAAGTCCTACGCCGACGTCAAGGTGATCCACGGCATCTCGCTGACGGTGGACGACGGCGCGTTCGTCGTGCTCGTCGGCCCGTCGGGCTGCGGCAAGTCCACGCTGCTGCGCATGATCGCCGGCCTCGAGGAGATCTCGGGCGGCGAGCTCGTCATCGACGGGACCGTCGCCAACCACGAGGGCGCCGCCGATCGCGGGCTCGCCATGGTGTTCCAGTCCTACGCGCTCTACCCGCACATGACCGTCTACCAGAACATGTCCTTCGGGCTCGAGAACACCCGCATGCCCAAGGACGAGATCGACCGGCGGGTGCGCCGGGCGGCGGAGCAGCTGCGCATCACGGACTACCTCAAGCGCCGGCCGAAGGCGCTGTCGGGCGGCCAGCGCCAGCGCGTCGCCATCGGCCGCGCCATCGTGCGCGATCCCAAGGCCTTCCTCTTCGACGAGCCGCTCTCGAACCTCGACGCGGAGCTGCGCGTCGCCATGCGCAAGGAGCTCGCGGCGCTCCACCGCGAGCTCGGCGCGACCATGGTCTACGTCACGCACGACCAGGTCGAGGCGATGACGCTCGCCGACAAGATCGTCGTGCTCAACGCCGGGCGCGTCGAGCAGTCCGGCGCGCCGCTCGATCTCTACAACAAGCCGGCGAACCGGTTCGTGGCGGGCTTCATCGGCTCGCCGAAGATGAACATGCTGGAAGGCGCGCTCGCCGAGCGCGTCGCGGGCGGCCTCGTGATCGCGCTCGATGGCGGGCACCGGCTCGTCCTGCCCTTCGACGCGCCCGGCCTCGCGCCCGGCACGCGGCTCACCGTCGGCGTGCGCCCCGAGCACGTCGACATCGCCGGGCGCGAGGCCTCCGGCGCGCTGCCGGCGAGCGTCGACATCAACGAGCAGCTCGGCGGCGAGACCTACCTCTACTGCACGCTCGCCGGCCAGGAGCAGGTGACCGTCCACCAGCCCGGCCAGCGCGCCGTGCGCCACGGCGATGCGGTCGGCCTGACGGTCCGCACCTCCGGCATCCACCTCTTCGCGCAGGACGGCAGCGTCATCGCCCACGGCGCCGACCACGCGCCGGCGGACGCGCTCGTGGCAGCCGCCGCGCACTGACCTCTCACGACATCCTCCCGGAAGTGCGCCCACCCCACAGGATGCGCCGAACATGAAGCTCCTCGCACGCGCGGACGCGGTCCGCGAGATCCCCCATGGCGTCGAGGTCGAGACCGATCACGGCGCGCGCCTTCGCGTCGTCCTCGCGGGACCCGACCTCGCGCACGTCTCCCTCGTACGCCGCGAAGGCTTCCGCCTCGACCGCACCTGGACGATCGCGCCCAACGGCCTCGAGCCGCCGGACGAGGGCCGCGCCCGCGACGCGCTCGACGGCTTCGCGCCGCCGGCGACACATGTGCGCGACGAGGACGGCGTCGTCACGCTCTCGGGCGGCGACATCGCGGTCGCGATCCGCGCGAACCCGCTCCACCTCGCCTTCCATCGCGACGGCGAGAGCGCGCCGTTCGCCTCCGACCGGCCGAGCGGCGCCTACATGCTCTCGCGGCGCACGAGCGCCTTCGTCCACCACATGGCGCGGCGGCCGTCCGAGCGGCACTACGGCCTCGGCGACAAGGCGGGCTCGGTGGATCGCACCGGCCGGCGCTTCCGCCTCGAGGCGGTGGACCCGTGCGGCTACGACGCCGAGACCTCCGACCCGCTCTACAAGGTCGCGCCGATCCTGATCTGCGACGACCGCGAGACCGGCGTCGCCTACGGAATCCTCTACGACAACCTCGCCGCCGCCGACCTCGACCTCGGCGCGACGATCGACAATTACCACGCGCCATTCCGCAGCTACCGGGCGGAGGACGGCGATCTCGACTACTGGGTCGTGCTCGGCCCCTCCGTGCTCGACGTCGCGCGCAAGGTCGACAAGCTCGTCGGCGGCCAGGCGCTGCCGCCGAAGTGGGCGCTCGGCTTCGGGCTGACCTCCATGAGCATCGCCGACGCGCCGGACGCGGACGCGCGCATCCGCGAGATCATCGCCGATTTCGCCCGCCACGACCTGCCCTGCGACACGTTCCATTTCGGCTCGGGCTACACGCTGCACGGCGGCCGACGCCACACCTTCCGCTGGAACGAGACGAAGTTCCCCGATCCCGCCGGCACGCTGGCGGCGCTGCACGAGGCGGGCCTGCGCACCATCACCAACATCAAGCCCTGCCTCCTCGACGACCACCCGGATTACGGCCCGGCGGCGCAGGCCGGCATCCTGGTGAAGGACGGCGACGGGGCGGACGCCCCGCCCGCGGTCTCGCTGTTCTGGGACGGGCCCGGCGCGCATCTCGACTTCACCAACCCCGACGGCGTCGCCTGGTGGCGTTCGCGCATGCGCGAGCGGCTCCTCGCGATCGGCGTCGACACGGTCTGGAACGACAACAACGAATACGAGATCTGGGACGAGGACGCGCGCTGCGCCGGCTTCGGGAAGCCCTTCGACCTTTCGCTCGCACGCCCGCTCCAGCCGCTGCTCATGACCCGCGCGTCCTTCAGGGAGCAGCAGGAGATCGCGCCGGGCAGGCGCCCCTACGCCATCACCCGCGCGGGCGGCCCGGGCATCGGGCGCTACGGGCAGAGCTGGACGGGCGACAACACCACCGCCTGGAAGACGCTGCGCTGGAACATCGCGCAGGGCCTCTCCATGGGACTGTCCGCCATGGGCAACACGGGCCACGACGTCGGCGGCTTCCTCGGGCCGGAGCCCACGCCGGAGCTGCTCGTGCGCTTCACCGAGATGTGCAGCCTCTGGCCGCGCATGGTGATGAACTCGTGGAAGTCGTCGGGCATCACCACCTTACCCTGGATGTATCCGGAGGTGATCCCGCAGATGCGCGAGGCCCTGCGCCTGCGCTACCGGCTGATGCCCTACCTCTACACCGCCATGTGGCGCGCCGCGCTCGACGGCACGCCGGCGGTGAAGCCGCTCTTCACGCGCTTCCCGCGCGATCCGCTCGTGGCCGAGCGCGACGACCTGTTCCTGCTCGGCGACGACCTGCTCGTCGCGCCCGTCCTCGCCGAGGGCCAGACGCGCCGCGCGGTGCCGCTGCCGGCCGGGACGGCATGGATCGACTTCCATACGGGTGCCAACTTCGAGGGCGGGCGCGAGGTGGAGATCGAGGCGCCGCTCGGGCGGCTTCCCGTGCTGGTGCGCGAGGGGGCGATGATCCCGCTCTCGTGCCAGCTCGGCCGCATCGACCCCGCGCGCGAGACCTGGCGGGGCTTGCGCGTCCATCCGGGCATGGAGCGCGTGTCCGAGGCGGTTCTCTACGAGGACGACGGCGAGACCGCGGATTGGCGTGGGGACGGATCGTGCCGCATCCTGCTCACGATGTGCGTCGACGGCGATTCACTGATCCTCGAAGCGAACCGCGTCGGCGCGTTCCGCCCGGCTTTCGACGCGCTCGAGATCGAGATCGCCGGCGGGCGCGGCTTCCGCGAGATCGTGCTGAACGGGCAGCCGGCGGATCCGAGTGCGCCGCTGCTCCTCGCCGTCGACGCGTGAGGGAGGGCTCGGGATGGCGCCGGCGGTCACCCGGGATGTCGGCAGGCGCGACCGGCTCGTGCGCCGCGTCTACGGCGAGATCCCCCCTCCCCCCGCGAGCCTCGAGTTCGCGAGCCGCCCCTGGCCGGAGGCCGGCGGCGAGATCCTGACGCTGGCGATGTCCCATGGAGGGCGGACGCACAGCGTCGACGCTGCGCTCTTCCTGCCGCAGAGCGCAACGGGCCCCGTGCCCGTGATCGTCGGCCTCTGCTTCACGGGCCCGCTCGGTGCGGTCGATGCGCCGGGCTTTCCCGTCGATCCCCACGCGATCGTCGAAGCGACGAGCGCCGGCTTCCCCGACGGGCGCCTCGACCCCGCCATGCGGGGACGCCACGCCGAGCGCTGGCCGCGCGACCTCTTCGACGGCGCCGGCTGCGGCCTCTTGCTCGCCTGCTACGGCTCCTTCACGCCGGACGATCCGGTCGGAGCGTTCACCCAGGGCATCGCGCCGCTCATGGGCACACCCGAGCGGCCGATGCCGGCTCTCCCCTCTCCCTCGTGGAGAGGGGCCGGGGGTGTGGGGCGTTCAGGACGAGACTCCATCGTCGATGCAGGCGAACGGCACCGGGGGGAACCGCGCGATCGTCACCCGACGCCCCCCACCCCCGACCCCTCCCCACGAGGGGGAGGGGAGCGCGTCTCGAGCAGCAGCGGCATTCGGTCTGGCGAAGATCACTACGCGCCCGGCGCCATCGCCCTGTGGGCGTGGGCCTATTCCCGCCTCGTCGACGCCGCCCTCGCCCGGCCCGAGATCGACCCCGCGCGGATCGTCGTCGCCGGCCATTCCCGCCTCGGCAAGGCGGCGCTCCTCGCCGCCGCCTTCGACACGCGCGTCTCGGGCGTGTTCGCCAACAATTCCGGCTGCCTCGGCGTGCGGCCCTCCGCCATCCGCCGCGGGGAGACGCCGGAGGCGCTGGCGGCGCGCTTCCCGCATTGGGTGACGCCCGCCTTCGCCGCCGATCCGCGCCCGCCCGAGGGGCTCGACCAGCAGGACCTCCTCGCCTCCATCGCCCCGCGGCGCGTCTACGCCGCGAGCGCCGCGGACGACGCCTGGGCAGATCCCGCCGGCGAGCGCGCGGGCCTCGTCGCCGCAACGACCGCCTGGCGCGCGCTCGGCTGCGACGTTCCGGAGATCGACGCCGACGCCCCCCTCGTCCCCGGCGCCGCGTTCGGCGCAGGTCCCATCGGCTGGCACCTGCGCGCCGGCGCCCACGATCTCACCCGCGCCGACTGGGTGCGCGCCCTCCCCCACCTCCTGGAGCCGCCCCGATGACGACGCCCCTCCTCGACGCGGATCGCCTCCTGCCGATCGCCGAGCCCGCGCGCAGCCTCGCCCGCGAGCTCTACGCGCGGGTGCGCGACCTCCCCCTCGTCTGCCCGCACGGCCACACCGACCCGGCCTGGTTCGCGACGAACGAGCCCTTCCGCGACGCGGCCGAGCTGCTGCTCTGGCCAGACCACTACCTCATCCGGATGCTCCAGAGCCGCGGCGTGCCCTACGAGGCGCTCGGCATCGCGCCCAGGCGCGACCGCGGCATCCCGGTCGCCACGCCGCGGGAGGGTTGGCGCACCTTCGCGGCGCACTACGACCTCTTCCGCGGCACGCCCTCGCGGCTGTGGCTCGACCACGCCCTCCACGAGGTGCTCGGCCTGGAGAGGCGGCTGTCCGCGGAGACCGCCGACTGGGCCTACGACGCGATCAACGAGCGGCTGGCGGACGACGCCTTCCGCCCGCGGGAGCTCTACGAGCGCTTCGGCATCGAGGTGCTGGCCACGACCGACGCCGCCACCGACACGCTCGACCACCATCGCGCCATTCGCGACAGCGGCTGGGGCGGGCGCGTCATCCCCACCTTCCGCCCCGACGCCGTCACCGATCCCGAGCACGAGGCGTTCCAGGCCTCGATGGCTGAGCTGAGGCGGCTCACCGGTGCGGACGTCTCGCGCTGGGGCGACTACCTCGACGCGCTGCGTCAGCGCCGCGCCGTCTTCGCCGATCTGGGCGCGACCGCGACCGACCACGGCCCGCCCTCGGCCATGACCGCGGACCTCGACGAGGAGGCCTGCCAGAAGCTGCTCGCCGGCGCGCTCGCGGGCGCGCTGACGCCCGAGAACGCCGCGCGCTTTCGGGCGCAGATGCTCACCGAGATGGCGGGCATGTCGGCGCAGGACGGGCTCGTCATGCAGATCCACGCGGGCTCCTGGCGCAACCACGCCGGCGCGATCTTCGACGCGTTCGGGCGCGACCGCGGCTTCGACATGCCGCTGAAGGTCGACTGGACCGGCGGCCTCCACGCGCTCCTCGAGCGCCACGGCTTCGCCGAACGGCTGAGGATCATCCTCTTCACGCTGGACGAGACGACGCTGACCCGCGAGATCGCGCCGCTGGCCGGCGCCTATCCCTCGCTGCTGATCGGCCCGGCCTGGTGGTTCTTCGACGCGCCCGAGGGCATGCGCAGGCACCGCCGGCTCGTGACGGAGACCGCCGGCTTCTACAATCACGCGGGCTTCAACGACGACACACGCGCGCTGCTCTCGCTGCCGGCGCGCCACGACATGTCCCGGCGCATCGAATGCGGGCTCCTCGCCGAGATGGTCTGCGAGGGCGTCCTCCACCGCGAGGAGGCGGAGCCGCTCGCCGAGGAGATGGCGGTCGGCCTCGCGCGGCGCGCCTATAATCTCCAAGCTGTTTCAATCGATTGAAGATCGGACTTCATCCATGCTCGAAAGCTGGCGCTGGTTCGGCCCCACCGACGTCGTGAACCTGACCGACATCGCCCAGGCGGGCGCGACGGGGATCGTGAGCGCGCTCCACCACGTCCCCACCGGCGTCGCCTGGTCGGACGCGGAAATCGCCGCGCGCAAGGCGATGATCGAGACGCATCCCGACGGGCGACCCACGGGGCTGCACTGGGCCGTCGTCGAGAGCGTGCCGGTGTCCGAGGACATCAAGACGCGGACGGGCGACTGGCGCGCGCATCTGGAGGCGTACCGGCAGACGCTGGCGGCGCTGGGCCGCGCCGGCATCGGCATCGTCTGCTACAACTTCATGCCGGTGCTCGACTGGACGCGCACCGATCTCGCCCGCGCGACGCCGACGGGTGCCACCGCCATGGTGTTCGACGCGATCGACTTCGCCGCCTTCGACCTTCATCTCCTCGCCCGCGCGGGCGCCGCCGAGGACTATCCGGAGGCGATCCGCGAGGAGGCCGCGCGGCGGTTCGCCGGCATGAGCGAGGACGCCACGCGCGCGCTCGTCGACAACGTGCTCGCCGGCCTTCCCGGCGCCGCCGAGCACTGGGACGTGGACGGCGTGCGCGCGCATCTGTCCCGCTATGCCGGCATCGGGCCGGAGCGGCTGCGGGCGAACTTCCTCGCCTTCCTGGAGGCGGTCGTGCCGGCCGCGGAGGAGGCCGGCGTGCGGCTGTGCTGCCACCCGGACGACCCGCCCTTCCCCCTGCTCGGCCTGCCGCGCATCGTCTCGACCCTCGACGACTACCAGGCGATGCTCGCCGCCGTCGACAGCCCAGCGAACGGCGTGACGTTCTGCACGGGCTCGCTCGGCGCGCGGGCGGACAACGACGTGCCGGCGATGGCCCGCGCGCTCGCGCCCCGCATCGTCTTCGCGCACCTGCGCAACGTCGCCCGCGCGCCGGACGGCTCCTTCGCCGAGGTGAACCACCTCGAGGGCGACGTCGACATGGTCGCGGTCATCGCGGCGCTCCTCGACGAGGAGGCGCGCCGGCGCGCGGCCGGAGACCCGCACCCGGTCATCCCGATGCGCCCGGACCACGGCCACGTGATGCTCGACGACTTCAAGCGCCCGAGCCAGCCGGGCTACCCGGCGATCGGGCGCCTGCGCGGGCTCGCCGAGCTGCGCGGGGTGGCGACGGCGCTGAGCCATGGAGGAACGCGATGACGAGGCTGACCGAAGCGGCGCTCGCCATGCTTCCCGCATCCGTCGCGAAGCCGGCCTACGACCGTGCCGCGCACGGCTTCGGCATCGTGCATCTGGGCGTCGGCGCCTTCCACAAGGCGCACCAGGCGGTCTACACCGACGACGCGCTCGCCGCCGCCGGCGGGGATTGGCGCATCGCCGGTATCGGCCTGCGCCGACCCGACGCCGAGGAGGCGCTCGCGCCGCAGGACGCGCTCTACACGCTGATCGAGCGCGGCCCCGACGGCCCGCGCGCGCGGGTGATCGGCGCCCTCGCCGAGGTGATCACAGCGCCGCGCGACCCGCGACGCACCCGCGCGCTCCTGACCGCGCCGCAGACGCGGATCGTGAGCCTCACCGTCACCGAGAAGGCCTACGGCCTCGATCCGGCGACCGGCGGGCTCGACGCCGCGCGCCCGGACATCGCGGCCGACCTGGCGTCACCGGATGCGCCGGCCACCGCGGTGGGCTGGATCGTCCACGCATTGGCGCTGCGGCGCGCCGCGGGGCTCGCGCCGTTCACGCCGCTGTCCTGCGACAACCTCCCGGAGAACGGCGCCGTCCTCGGCCGGCTCGTTCGGGAGTTCGCCGCGCGCGTCGATCCGGAGCTGGCCGCCTTCATCGCCGCCGAGGTGCCCTTCCCCTCGACCATGGTCGACCGGATCACGCCCGCCGCGACCGAGGAGACGTTCGCGGAGGCGCGCCGCCTCACCGGCTTCGAGGACGAGGCCGCGACCGAGACCGAGCCGTTCACGCAATGGGTGATCGAGGACCGCTTCGTGGCCGGGCGCCCGGCCTGGCAGGAAGCGGGCGCCATCTTGGCCGCGGACGTGCGGCCCTACGAGGCGATGAAGCTGCGCCTCCTCAACGGCGCGCACTCGCTGATCGCCTATGCCGGCGCGGTCGCCGGGCTCGCCCACGTGCGCGACGTGATGGAGCAGGAGGTCCTCGCCGCCCTCGTCGCCGCGCATCAGGATGCGGTGGCACGCACGCTCGCGCCGGTGCCGGGTATCGACCTCGACGCCTACCAGCGCGACCTGCGCGCGCGCTTCGCCAACCCGGCGATGGCGCATCGCACGGTGCAGATCGCCATGGACGGCTCGCAGAAGCTCCCGCCGCGCCTCGTCGAGCCCGCGCTCGAGGCGCTGGAGCATGGCCTGCCCTGGCGCACCTGCGCCTTCGCGATCGCCGCCTGGATGCGGTTCCTGGAGGGCCGCGACGAGGCCGGCGCGGAGCTGCCGCTCTCCGATCCCCTCGCCGAGACCCTGCGCGCGACGCTCGCCGCCGCAGGCTCGGACCCCGGGGACCGCGCCCGTGCGCTCCTCGCGCTCGAGGCGATCTTCCCGCCGGCGCTCGCCCGGCACGAGGCGTTCGCGCGCACCATCGCCGACGACGTCGCGCGCATCACACGCGCCGGCATGCTCCCCGCCGCCCGCGCGGTGCTCGAGGGCTGAACGTGCAACGCGTCCTCCCCAGCGGGGAGGAGGCGGCCGTGCCCCATCAGAACGCCACCGCCCTCGGCTCGCGGCGGCGCATCAGCTGGGGCGTGCCGATCGTCGGGGTCACGCCCTCGCGCATCGCGAGGCGCCGCAGCGGCCCGATCGCGGAGAGCGCATGGAGGCCCGCGCCTCGCAGGAAGTCCGCCGGGAGGATGCCGGCCAGCAGCGTGCGGTTGAGCATGTCGACGCCCATCGTGCGCGTGCGCACGTCGAGCGCGCGGGAGCGCTCGTAGGCCGCGAGCGCCGCCCGCGCGCCGGGGTCCTGCGCCCCGCGCACGACGACCGCGTCCCGCAGCGAAGCGACGTCGCGAAGCCCGAGATTGAGGCCCTGCGCGCCGATCGGCGGGAAGACGTGCGCCGTCTCGCCCACGAGCGCGAGCCGGTCCGCCGTGTAGCGCTGGACGGACATGCCCGTCATCGGCACGACGCCGCGCGGCCCGTCGACCCGCATCGCACCGAGCAGGGAGCGAGCCTGCCGCTCGACCGCGCGCGCGAGCGCGTCGTCGTCGAGGGCCGCGAGCGCCTCCGCCTTCTCCGGCGCGGTGACCCAGACGAGGCTCGAGCGGCGTCCCGGCAGCGGGACCAGCGTGAACGGGCCGTGGCGGGTGTGGAACTCGGTCGAGACGTCGCGATGGTCGCGCTCGTGGGCGAGGATCGTGGTGAGCGCCTCCTGGGGATAGGCCCAGGTGCGCGTGCGGATGCCGGCGTCCTCGCGCAGCCTCGAGCCGCGCCCGTCGGCAGCGACGACGAGCGAGGCCAGCAGCAGGCTCCCGTCCGCCAGCCGCACGGCCCGGCGGGCCATGGGGTCTCCCGAGTCGCCGGCCTCGGCCGCGTCCTCGCCCGGAGCGAGAACCTCCTGCACGCCCCCGAGCCCCATCGACGCCACGGGGAAATGCACGATCCCCGGCACCTCGCCGACGGCCTCCGCCAGCCGCTCGACGAGCGAGGCGTTCTCGACGTTCCAGCCGAAGGCGTCGAGGTCGATCTCCCGGGCCTTGAAGTCCACGGTGGGCGCGCGGAAGAGGTTGTCGGTCGCGTCGACGAGCCGCATCGTCTCGAGCGGCGCGGCGTCCGCCGCGATCGCGTCCCAGACGCCGAGCGCCTCGAGGAAGCTGACCGAGCCGTCGAGCAGCGCCACGGTGCGCCCGTCGCGCGCCGCCCGCACCTCCCCCACCAGCGCCGTCGAGAAGCCCTCCCGGGCGAAGGCGAGCGCCGCGGCGAGCCCCGCCGCACCCGCGCCGACGACGACGACGTCGAAGGTCCTGTCCGTCATGTCCCGCTCCTCGCTGCCGTATCCCGTCGCGGCGATGCCTGCGACGACTATGTAGCGCGCCGCGTACACCATGGCGATTGATACGCGTCAACGCGCCCCGGCGGCGGTTTCGCTAGGCTGCGTGCGTGCTATGATGCATTGCGTCCCGTCGCGTACCCGAGATCGCAGAGACCCGCCGTGAGCCGATCCGCCGATCCCGCCTCCGCCTCACTCTCCCGCCCGTGGGAGCGCCCGGTCCCGGTCGCCCTCTTCTCGATCGGGACGCTCACCCTCGTCGGCTGGGCCATCCTCTTCTTCGAGGCGATCCGCCGCGGGGGCGGCGCGGACGCGTTCCTGGAGGCGCTGTGCACCCCCGCCGCCGTGCTCGAGGCGCCGAGCCTCGCCGGCGCGCTCGCGGCGCTCGGCGTGTCCATCGCGATGTGGATCGCCATGAGCGTGGCGATGATGCTGCCCACGGCGAGCGCGCTCCTCGTCGGATACGCCGAGAAGGCCGAGGCTGCGCGCGCCGCCGGCCGCCCCGCGGTCTCTCCCATGGTCGTGGGCGCGGGATACCTCGCCGTGTGGGTGGCGCTCTCGATCCTCGTCGCGCTCCTGCAGACGGGCGTCTCCATCGGCTTCGCCGCCGCGGAGCTGCCGGAGCGGCTCGCGGGCGTGCTCGGCGGCGCGGCGCTCGGGGCGGCGGGGCTCTACCAGTTCACGGCCTTCAAGCTCTCCTGCCTCGTCGCCGTCGGCGCGCCCTTCCGCGCCCGACCCGAGGGCTGGCTCGCCAGCCCGCGCGCGGTCTTCCGGCTCGGCGTCGAGCAGGGCGTGCGCTGCGTCGGCTGCTGCTGGGCGATGATGGCGGTGCTCGTCTTGCTCGGCGCCATGAACCTCGTCTGGATGGCGGTGTTCTCGGCGATCATGGCCGCCGAGAAGCTCGTCGCGACGCCGCGCGCGGCGCAGATCGTCGGCGCGGGGCTGCTCGCCGCGGGGCTCGCGCTGTCGGTAGAGGCGATCGGGCTGGCGCCCATCGCGGCGTACCTGGCACGTTGACGGAACCTGGGGCGGGCGGCGACACCGCTCGCCAGGAAAAGCCGGACGGCCCCACCGCCCGCGCGAAGCGCGGACTCCTCCCCTGCGGGGAGGAAGCGCGGCGGCGCGGGTCGACCTTCCGGTGGATGACTGCCGCGGCGGTGCCCGCTGAGGCCTTGCCGCGCTTGCGATTTGCGGCGCGAGCGGCCATCTAGGAGGTTGATTTCCTCGCGGATTCGGGAGCGCCCCGCGCCCCCGCCGACGCGCCGCGGGGTCCCGTCGCTTCGAGAGCGCGCCGCACGAGAGAAGGTCGCCAGTGGCCGATAACGATCCCAGCACCCCCGGGGGCGAGCCGCCGCCGCCCGGCGCCGACGTCAAGCCCGTCTCCATCATCGAGGAGATGAAGAAGTCCTATCTCGATTACGCGATGAGCGTGATCGTGAGCCGCGCGCTGCCCGACGTGCGCGACGGGCTCAAGCCGGTGCATCGGCGCATCCTCTTCGCCATGCACGAGGCGGGCATCTTCCCGGAGCGTCCCTACGTGAAGTGCGCGCGCGTCGTCGGCGACGTGATGGGCAAGTACCACCCGCACGGCGACCAGGCGATCTACGACGCCCTCGTGCGCATGGCGCAGACCTTCTCGATGCGCCTTCCGCTGATCGACGGCCAGGGCAATTTCGGCTCGGTCGACGGCGACCCGGCGGCGGCCATGCGCTACACCGAGTGCCGGCTCGCCAAACCCGCGATGGCGCTCCTCGACGACATCGACAAGGAGACCGTCGACTTCGGCGACAACTACGACGGCAAGGAGAAGGAGCCGCTGGTCCTGCCGGCGCGTTTCCCGAACCTCCTCGTCAACGGCGCCGGCGGCATCGCGGTCGGCATGGCCACCAACATCCCGCCGCACAATCTCGGCGAGGTGATCGACGCCTGCCTCGCCTACATCGACGACCCGGCGATCACCGTGGACGACCTCATCGGCATCGTGCCGGGGCCGGACTTCCCGACCGGCGGCCTGATCATCGGCCGCGCCGGCGCGCGCTCGGCCTACCACACGGGCCGCGGCTCGGTGATCATGCGCGCACGCGCAGAGGTGGAGGAGATCCGCAAGGACCGCGAGGCGATCGTCGTCACCGAGATCCCCTACCAGGTGAACAAGTCGGCGCTGATCGAGCGCATCGCCGACCTCGTGCGCGAGAAGCGCATCGAGGGCATCTCGGACCTGCGCGACGAATCCGATCGCCAGGGCATGCGCATCGTCGTCGAGCTCAAGCGCGACGCGGTGGCGGACGTGGTGCTCAACCAGCTCTACCGCTACACGCCGCTCCAGACGTCCTTCGGCTGCAACCTCGTGGCGCTGAACGGCGGGCGTCCCGAGACGCTGAACCTCAAGGACATGATCCGCGCCTTCGTCGATTTCCGCGAGGAGGTCGTCTCGCGGCGCACGAAGTACCTGCTCGGCAAGGCCCGCGACCGCGCCCACGTGCTGTGCGGCCTCGCCATCGCGGTCGCCAACATCGACGAGGTCATCCGCCTCATCCGCACCTCGCCGGACCCGAACACGGCTCGCGAGGCCTTGATGGGCCGCGACTGGCCGGCCCACGACATCGCGCCGCTGATCGCGCTCGTCGACGACCCGCGCCACCGCGTGGCGGAGGACGGCACCTACCGGCTCTCCGAGGTCCAGGCCCGCGCCATCCTCGACCTGCGCCTGCAGCGCCTCACGGCGCTCGGCCGCGACGAGATCGGCGACGAGCTCAAGAAGCTCGCCGACGAGATCCGCGACTATCTCGAGATCCTGTCCTCGCGCGTGCGCATCTTCGGCATCATCCGCGACGAGCTCGCCGCCGCGAAGGCGGAGTTCGCGACACCGCGCAAGACCGAGATCATGGAGGCCGAAGGCGAGTTCGACGTCGAGGACCTGATCGCCCGGGAGGACATGGTCGTTACCGTGTCGCACATGGGCTACATCAAGCGCGTGCCGCTCTCGACCTACCGGGCCCAGCGCCGTGGCGGCAAGGGCCGCTCGGGCATGGCGACGCGCGAGGAGGATTTCGTCTCGCGCCTCTTCGTGGCGAGCACGCACACGCCGGTGCTGTTCTTCTCCTCCCGCGGCCAGGTCTACAAGGAGAAGGTCTGGCGGCTCCCCGTCGGCGCGCCCAACGCCCGCGGCAAGGCGCTCATCAACATGCTCCCCCTGGTCGAGGGCGAGCGCATGACGACGATCATGCCGCTGCCGGAGGACGAGGACACCTGGGAGCGCTACGACGTGATGTTCGCGACCGCGAACGGCAACGTGCGGCGCAACAAGCTCTCCGACTTCGTGCAGGTGAACCGCGCCGGCAAGATCGCCATGAAGCTCGACGAAGGCGACGCCATCGTCGACGTGCAGGTCTGCTCGGTCGACGACGACGTGCTGCTGACCACCGCGAAGGGCCAGTGCATCCGCTTCAGCGTGCCGGACGTGCGCGTCTTCAAGGGCCGCGACTCGACCGGTGTGCGCGGCATCACGCTGGCGAAGGACGACACGGTGATCTCGCTGGCTATCCTGCGCCACGTGGACGCGAGCGCGGAGGAGCGGCAGGCCTACCTGCGCTACGCCTCCGCGATGCGCCGTGCCACCGGCGCCGAGCTCTCCGCCGAGGAGGCTCCGGCGAGCGGCGCCGACGCCGAGGAGACCACGGCGGACGTCGAGCTCGGGCAGGAGCGCTATGCCGAGATGGGGGCGCAGGAGCAGTTCGTGCTCACCCTCACCGAGAACGGCTACGGCAAGCGCTCGTCGGCCTACGAGTACCGGGTGACGAACCGCGGCGGCAAGGGCATCACCGCGATGGTGACCAACGCCCGCAACGGCAAGCTCGTCTCCTCCTTCCCCGTCGAGGGCTACGACCAGGTGATGCTGATCACCGATCGCGGCCAGACGATCCGCGTCCCCGTCGACGGCATCCGCATCGCCGGGCGCTCGACGCAGGGCGTCATCGTGTTCGACACGGCGGAGGACGAGCACGTCGTCTCCGTCGAGCACATCGCCGGCGGCGCCGAGAGCGAGGTCGTCGAGGGCGAGGCCGGGAGCGAGGACGGGGGCAACGGCGGCGCGGCCGACGGTGCTCCCGGCCCGGACGAGACGCCTCCTCAGGCGTGAGGCGCGCCTTCGGGCATCGACGAACCCGGCATGCACGCACCCCGCGGCCTTCGGCTCGCGGGGTGTTCTACATTGCTACTTATCGCCTACGTAAATGATCTATACACATAATAAATGCGTCTATATTATCTTATCGCCTTTTCAGCATGGGAAGCGCAGATGTCGGACGTGGACGCCGTGTCGAGGGCGGACCGCAGCCCCGAGGGTGGCCGCGGTGAGACGAGCGGAGACGAGGAGGCGTTCCGCAGGGAGACGGCACGCGCGCGCGACGGCGGTCCCGATCCCGCGGACGGCGAGCCGCCCGAGCCGCCGCCGACACCACGGGTCGACCGCATGCCGCCCGGCCACGACGACGCCGGAGAGACCGGGCCGCGGCAGCCGTCCTCGAACGGCGTCCCCCCCGGGCTGCCGCGACCCGAGCCGAAACCCGAGACCGTCGCGCAGCCCGACCCCGAGCCGGCCCCCGTCGCGTCCCCGTCCATGCCGGCCGACGCGGCGGCCGCGCTGCGTGCGCAGATCGAGGAGCTGCGCCGCCGCCATCCCCATCTCGACATTCCCGACCTCGGCGCGCCACTCCCCGGCCGGCACGGCCCGCCGGACCCGCCGGGATACCTCGACCCGCGCACCGTCTGCCTCGTCCCGCCGCGGCCGAGCTGGGAGGCGCCGCCCCGGCCGAGCTGGGAGGCGTGGCGGCCGGAGCGGGAGGCCGAGCCGCAGGCTGCGCTCTGGGAGAGGATCCAGGAGGCGGTGCTCGATCCCGTCGGTGAGGCGCTGTCCTTGCTGCGGCCGACGAGCTGGACCGTGAGCTGGTCCCTCCCCCCGGACCATCCGATCGCTGCCGAGACGACCGTGAGCACGCCCTGGCAGGGCGGGCCGCAGCAGGTCGGCTGGTCCTTCGGCCCCGGCGACGACGGCACGAGCGCGCGCGACACGACGAGCCCCATCCCCGAGGACCTGCGCGGGCGCGCGAGCAGCGGCGCGGTGAGCGTCGACACGAGCCGCGTCTTGGCCTGGGCGACGGGCGACGCCCCGTTCCTCGGCGCGAGCGGCGTCGTCACCCGCATCGATGCCGGCCACAGCGTCGATGCCGGCGTCGCGATTCCCGGGCTGCACGGCTTCGACGGGCGCCTCGGCCTCGCCGACATCGGCCTCTCCGTCGAGGGCGGCACGGACTTCGCCGCGGGGGAGCAGGTGTACGGCCTCACGCTATCGGTCTCAGCCCGCGCCGACGACCTGCTCGCGGGGGCGGTGATGGGCGTCGGCGGCGTGCTCGCGGCGATCCCACCGACGTTCCATCTGGGCCTTGGAACGCTGCTCGTCGGCAACCGCATCGATCGTCTGGGCGATCGGATCGAGGAGCGCACCGGCATGGTGTCCTTCGGGCTCGAATGGACCGCGGAGGTGCGCGTCGGCCGCGACGACGGCACGGGCGCTCCCACGGTCGAGGCGACCCTGAACGGCGCGCCCGCGCCCGTCCTCGCGGACGCCATCGCGACCGACCAGGCCGATCCGCTCCTGCCCGACCGGCATCCCTTCGTGAGCCTCGCCGCGCGCACCGTCGTGGAGACGCTCGACGCCGTCGCGGAGGCCACGGGCCTGCCGCGCGCGACGGACGTGCACGACGCCCTTCCCGAGGTCGTGCAGGACGCGATCCCGCTCGCCGTCGACGACGTCTTCGCCGCGCATGCGGCGGCCGAGGCGGCGGCGCGCGACGCCTTCACCGCGCCGGGCGCCGACTGGATCCCGGGCGTGCCCGAGATCGGCGACGGGATCTATCTCGCGACGCTCGAGGAGGAGCTCGAGGCGCGGCTCGGCCCGCGTGCGGCCGCCACGGGCCTCGCCTGGCTCGCCAGCGAGGAAGGACAGGAGCTGCTCCGGCAGGTGCTGCTCGGCTGGATGTCGGGGGCAACGCCGGAGCCGGCGCGCCCGTGAGCGGCACGACGAGCCCTCGCCGGGGGTCGCCCTGCGGCGCTGGCCAGCCGTCCGGAACATGCATGTCGGATCGCGTGCGCGGTGGGACCGGGCGACGCCGCCTGCGCCCTTGCCGTCCCCCGCCCTTTTCGGCTAACGCTTGCGGCCATGCCGCCCGCCGCCCTCCGCACCGCCCTCTATACCGGCTCCTTCGACCCCGTGACCAACGGGCACGCCGACGTCATCGCGCAGGGCGCGGCGCTGGCGGACCGGATCGTCATCGCCATCGGCGTGCACCCGGGCAAGACGCCGCTGTTCACGCCCGACGAGAAGGCCGATCTGCTGCGCGCCACCTGCGCGGGGCTCTCGCTGCGGGCCGAGGTCGAGATCGTCACCTTCGACGGGCTCGCCGTGGACGCCGCCCGCCGGGCGGGCGCGACGATCATCCTGCGCGGCCTGCGGGACGCGACGGATTTCGACTACGAGATGCAGATGGCGGGCATGAACGGCGCGATGGCGCCGGAGATCCGCACCGTCTTCCTGCCCGCCTCCGGGCCGACCCGCCACATCTCCGGCACGTTGGTGCGCCAGATCGCGAAGATGGGCGGCGACGTCGCCCCCTTCGTGCCGGCGCCCGTCGCGGCGGCCCTGAAGGCCAAGCTCGCTTGACGCCGCGCCCGACCCGCGGCTCCCACCTGGAGACATCGATGAAGACGCTTCTCGCCGCCTTCGCCCTCCTGCTCGCCGCCGTGCTGCCGGCCGCGGCTCAGGAGAATACCCTGGTCATGGGGACACCCCATGGAGAGGTCGTGCTCGAGCTGCGCCCGGACCTCGCGCCGCAGCACGCCGAGCGGCTGCGCACGCTGACGGAGCAGGGTTTCTACGACGACGTGCCGTTCCACCGCGTGATCGCGGGCTTCATGGCCCAGACCGGCGACCCGACGGGCACGGGCATGGGCGGATCGGAGCTGCCGGACCTCGCCGCCGAGTTCACGAACACGCCCTTCCGGCGCGGCTCGATCGGCATGGCGCGCTCGCAGAGCCCGAACTCGGCCAACAGCCAGTTCTTCATCGTCTACGACCGCGCCGAATGGCTCGACGGGCAGTACACCTATGTCGGCGACGTCGTCTCCGGCATGGAGGCGATCGATGCGCTCGCCAAGGGCGTCGACCGGTCGGGCGTGGTCCCCAACCCCGACCGCATCGTCTCGATGCGCGTCGGCGGGTGACGCAGCAGGCTTTCCCCAGCAACACCGAACCAACCAAAGGAGGGCCCGATGGCCGATCCCGAGAACACGATCCTGATGGAGACGACCAAGGGCCGCATCGTCATCGAGCTGCGCCCGGACCTCGCGCCGAGCCACGTCGAGCGGATCAAGACGCTGGCGCGCCAGGGCTTCTACGACGGCGTCGCCTTCCATCGCGTGATCGAGGGCTTCATGGCCCAGACCGGCTGCCCCAACGGCACGGGCACCGGCGGCTCCGACCTGCCCGACCTCAAGGCGGAGTTCAACGCCGAGCCGCACGTGCGCGGCACCTGCTCGATGGCCCGCACCTCGGCGCCGCACTCGGCCAACAGCCAGTTCTTCATCTGCTTCGGCGACGCCCGCTTCCTCGACAAGCAGTACACCGTCTGGGGCAAGGTCACCGAGGGCATGGAGAACGTCGACCAGATCAAGCGCGGCGAGCCCGTGCGCGACCCCGACCGCATCGTCTCGATGAAGGTCGCGGCGGACGCCTGAGGCGGGCCGCAGACGCGGCCGACGCCGGCAATCGGTGAATGCACGCCGCCGCCGTTCTCCCCTCCCACTCGTGGGGAGGGGTCGGGGGTGGGGGGCGTGCAGGACCATCTCCACCTCGATGCAGCGCGTCGGCGGCGTGGCGCTGCATCGAACACGCGCTCGATCCTGGACGCCCCACACCCCCCGCCCCTCTCCGCGAGGGAGAGGGGAGTTCCCGATCGCATTGCATCGGCGGCGCGGCGTGCCCGAGATCGGTTTCTAGCTACACACGCTCGGGGTCACAGCACCTCTCACCCCGGCCGGCGCTTGTGCATCCGCTCCTCGATGCGCAGCCGCGCGATGGTCGCGATCTCGCCGAGCGCGGTGGCGAATTCCGCCTGCGGGTCGTTGGCGAGGCGCGCCTCGAAGGCGGCCAGGATCTCGCCCTTGGTTCGGCCCCGCACGGCCATGATGAACGGGTGGCCGAAGCGGGCCTTGTAGGCGTCGTTCAAGGCGAGGAATCGATCCTTCTCGGAGGGCGTGAGCCGCGTGAGCCCGGCGGACGCCTGCTCCGCCTGGCTCTCGGGCGCCATCTCCGCCACCGCGAGGCGCCCCGCGAGATCGGGATGAGCGTCGATCAGCGCACGCTTGCGCTCCGGCGGCGCCGGGTCGAGGGCGCGCATCAGGGCCGCGTGCAGGCCCTGCGCCGTCGCCGTCTCCGGCCCGAGGCCGGCCTCCCAGGCCGATTCCGCGATCCAGGGAGAATGCTCGAAGACGTCGCCCCAGGCAGCGACGAACAGAGGCTTCGCCAGATCCGCCGGCGCGACGCCGTCCGGCAGATGGTTGCGTGCCCAGTGGCGAGCGATGTCGACGCGCGTGGCGCACCAGACGGCGTCCTTCTCCTTCACGTAGTCGAGGAAGCGCGCCAGCGCCGCCGCCCGCCCCGGGCGGCCGACGAGGCGGCAGTGGAGCCCCACCGACATCATCTTGGGTGCCCGCTCGCCCTCCTCCCACAGGACGTCGAACGTGTCCTTCAGATAGCCGAAGAACTGGTCGCCGGAATTGAACCCCTGGGGCGTGGCGAAGCGCATGTCGTTGGCGTCGAGCGTGTAGGGCACGATCAGGAACGGGCGTCCCTGCGGATCGGCGACCCAGTAGGGCAATTCGTCGGCATAGGAATCGGCGCCGTAGAGGAAGCCGCCCTCCTCCATCGTCAGCCGAAGCGTGTTCTCCGACGTGCGGCCCTGGTACATGCCGAGCGGGCGCGCTCCCGCCACCTCGGTGTGCAGGCGCACCGCCTCGGCGATGTGAGCACGCTCGACCTCGACGGGCGCGTCGCGGTAGTCGATCCACTTGAGCCCGTGGGAGGCGATCTCCCATCCCGCCTCGTTCATGGCGGCGACCGCGTCCGGGTTGCGCGCCATGGCGGTGGCGACGCCATAGACGGTCACGGGGATGCTGCGCTCCCCAAACATCCGCCACAGCCGCCAGAAGCCGGCGCGCGAGCCGTACTCGTAGATCGACTCCATGTTCATGTGCCGCTGGCCGGGCCAGGGCTGCGCGCCGACGATCTCGGAGAGGAACGCCTCCGAGGCGGGGTCTCCATGAAGGATGGAATTCTCGCCCCCCTCCTCGTAGTTGATCACGAACTGCACGGCGACCCGTGCCCCTCCCGGCCAGGCGGCGTGCGGCGGGGTACGGCCGTAGCCGACCATGTCGCGGGGATACGCGGCCCTGGTGGCGTCGAAGACGGGCATGCGCGGGGCCATGGCTTAGCTCCCGCGATAGGTGGAATAGCTCCACGGGCTCGCGAGCAGCGGCACGTGGTAGTGCCCGTCCGGCTCGGCGATGGCGAAACGGATCGGCACCACGTCGAGGAAGGCGGGCTCGGCCAGCGCCGCGCCACGCGCCCGGAAGTAGTCGCCGATCGCGAAGGCGAGCTCGTAGGTCCCGACGCGATACGCCTCGCCCTGGAGGAGCGGCGCATCGGTGCGTCCGTCGGCGTTGGTGCGCGTCTCGACCAGGCGGGTGCGCGCGCCGTCCGGCTCGATCCGGTCGAGCGTCAGCGCGACCCCGGCGGCGGGGCCTCCATGGGCGGTGTCGAGGACGTGCGTCGAGAGGCGGGGCATCGGGGCTCCTCGTGGTGCGGACGATCGTCCAAGATGTCCGACGCGGGCCGGGCGCCCGTCAAGAGCGCGGCGCGTCCGCACCCGCGTCCCCGCCGACCTCGACGACGCGCCCGCCGGCGGCGCGCGCGTCCTCGGCATCGTGGGTGACGAGCAGCGTCGGCAGGCCGCGGTCGCGGGCGCGGGCGAAGACGAAGGCCCGCACGTCCTGGCGCAGCGCCGCGTCGAGCTTGCCGAAGGGCTCGTCGAGGAGGAGCGCGCGCGGCTCCGCCAGCAACGTGCGCATCAGCGCGACGCGGGCGCGCTGGCCACCGGACAGGGTCATCGGATCGCGGTCGGCGAAGCCCGCGAGGTTCGCCTGCGCCAGCGCCTCCTCGACGATCGCCCGCCGCCGCGCGGCGGGGCGCACGCTCCCGCGCAGTCCGAAGGCGAGGTTGCCGCCCACCGTGAGATGCGGGAAGAGAAGATCGTCCTGGAAGAGGATGCCGACCGCCCGCTTCTCCGGCGGCAGCGCTCCGATCTCCATGCCGTCGACGAGCACCCGCCCGCGGGCGACGAAGGCCTTGGGTAGGAAGCCTCCGACATAGGCGAGCAGCGTCGACTTGCCCGATCCCGACGGCCCCATCACCGTCACCACCTCGCCGGGCGCGACCGCCATCGACAGCGGCCCGACCAGCGGCCGCCCGCCGAGCCCTATGGAGACGTCGTCGAGGACGAGGCCGCTCATGCCGCGGCCCTCCGGCGACGCGCGGCGAGGAGGCCCGGTACCGCGAGCGCCACCGCATAGACGAGGAGCGGCAGCGCCGCCTGGGCGAAGGCCATGACGCCGACGACGCGGCGGTCGGCGCCCGAGGAGAGGGTCACGGCTTCCGTGGTCAGCGTCATGATGCGTCCGGCGCCTGCGAAGAGCGTGGGAAGATAGAGCGCCACCGAGACGGAGAAGCCCACCGCGAAGGCGGTCGCGATCGGGCGCGCGAGCATCGGCAGCTTCACCGCGAGGAACGTGCGCCACGGCCCCGCCCCGAGCCCGGCGGCGATCCGGGCGTAGCGGGGGTCCAGCGCGCGGAACGGGTCTGCGAGCGAGAGGAAGACGTAGGGCAGCACGAAGAGCAGGTGCGCCCACACCACCGCGACGAGGGTCGCGTCGAGATCGAGCCGCACGAGGGCGACCTGCGCGCCGAAGAGGAAGGCGATCTGCGGCACGAGCAGCGGCACGTAGAGCAGCCAGAGCGCGCCCGCGCCGGGCTTCACGTCGCGCCGCGACTCGTTCTCGAGGCAAGCGAGCGCCAAAGCCAGCGCGATCACCGTGGCACCGGCGGCGACGAGCGCCGTGGTGCCGACGAGGTCGACGAGGGTCGGCGCCGCACGCTCCCAGCTGCGCAGCGACAGCGCCCGCGGCAGCGCGTCCGGATAGCGCCAGCCCTCGGCGACCGACCACAGCGCCATCACGGCGATCGCGCCGAGCACCATCGCGCCCGAGAGGATCGCGCCCGCGCCGCCGATCCAGAGGATCGGGCCGGCGAGCCCCCCTCGCGCCCCGCGCGCGCACCAGGCGCGGTGGAGGCGTTTCGCGAGCATCTCGGCGAGGCGCCAGGCGCCGATGCCGGCGACGACCACGAGGAGCTGGAGCGTCGCCGCCGCCGCGGCGGTGGGGTAGAGCGAGAGGTCCCAGCTCGAGAACCAGCGCATCGCCAGCACCGCGAGCGGCGGCGGCGTGCCGGGCGCGAGCACGAGGGCGACCTCGACGTTGGAGAGCGAGAAGGCGAGGACCGCGTAGACCGGCAGGCGGATCTGCCGGTAGATCGCCGGCAGCACGACCTTGGCCCAGGCGACGAGGGGCGGATAGCCGAGCGCCCGCGCCGCCGCGAGCGCCGGCGCCGCCCGCACCTGGCCTTGCGCGGCGAGCACCATCAGGACGAGATACGCCGTCTCCTTGATCGCGAGACCCGCCACGTAGGAGAGGCCCCACGGGTCGCGCACGATGGCGAGCGCCGGCGGGCGCTCCCACCCAGTGAGCCAGGGCGACACGACCCGTGCCAGGAAGCCGGAGGAGGCGATCAGGAAGGCGAGTCCGATCGCCACCGCGACGTGGGGCGTGGCGAGCAACGGGGCGAGAGCCCGCTCGAGCCGCGCAGTGCCCGCCCGCGTCGAGGCGAGCGCGGCGAAGCCGCAGGCGAAGAGGAGCGCGAGCGCGGTCGAGAGGAATCCGCTCGTGAGCGTCAGCCGCAGCGACGTCGAAAAGCCCGGCTGCGAGACGAGGTCGCGCCACGGGTCGAGCGAGAGCCGCGTCTCGCCGAGCGCCGGGAAGATCCCGAAGGCCGGCGCGAGCGTGCCGAGAAGCCCCGCGCCGATGGGCAGCAGGAAGAGCGCGAGGGTCACCCCGGGCGCGAGGCGCAGGGGATCCGGGCTCGGGGTCACGGGCGAAGTCGCAGCTGCCGGCCGCGACGCGATGCCCCTCTCCACGAGGGAGAGGGGAGAGCGTCGGCGATACGGCCGGCGGACGCCGGCGCCGGGCCACACCCGAATTTCTCGCTCACCTGCGCGGCGCACGCGCTCACCCCGAGATCCGTCGCTCCCAATCCTCGACGAGGCGCGTCATCCAAGAGGGATGCGGCTCGGGCAGGACGCGCACGAATTCCTCGGGCGCGGGCATCGCCGGATGCGCGTCGCTGACGTCGAAGGCGGCGCGTTCGTCGCCCGAGAGGCGGGACAGGTCGAGCACGGTGAAGGCGCCGAGGTCGGCGGGGTCCTGCGCCCGGGCCTGCGCCTGCGGCGACATCAGGAAGTTCGCGACGACCATCGCCCCCTCCTCGTGCGCGGCATTGTAGGGGATCGCCACGAAGGACGTGTTGCCGATCGTGCCGTCCTCCAGGAAGAACACGCGGACCGTCTCGGGCAGGCGCCCCTGGATCGCGCCGGCGGCCGCCTCCGCCGGGTTGAAGGTGATGGCGATGTCGATCTCGCCGTCGGCGAGGAGCTGGTTCTGCGCCGGGCCGCTCTCGGGGAACTCGGCGCCGGCGCGCCAGAGGTGCGGGCGCAGGGCGTCGTACCAGTCCCACAGCGGCGCGACGGTCTCCGCATAGCTCTCGTCGGTCGCCGGCTCCTGGAGGGCGGCGGGGTCGTCGACGAGCTCGACGAGAGCCTGCTTGAGGAAGGTCGCACCGAGGAAGTCGCGCGCCGTCGGGTGTGTCAATCGCCCGGGGTTGGCCGCGGCCCAGTCGCTCATCTCCGGGATCGAGCGGGGCAGCATCGCGACGTCGACCGCCTCGCCATCGTAGAGATAGGCCACCTGTGCGACGCGCCAGGGTGCGGCGAGGCCCTCGACCGGCACGGTGAAGTCGACGACGTTGGAGGGCTTCTCGACCGTATCGACCAGCGCGAAGTTCGGCAGCGCCTCGACGAAGGGGCCGTGGAGCAGGCCCTCGTCCTTCATGGCGAGGAAATTCGGACCGTTGATCCAGATGAGGTCGACCGCCCCGCCCGCGTCGCGCCCCGCGGCCTTCTCGGCGAGAACCCGCGAAACGGCCTCGGCGGTATCGGAGAGCTTCACGTGTACGACCGAGACGCCGTGCCGGGCGTTCACCTCCTCGCCGACCCAGGCGATGAAGTCGTTCGTCGCGGGATCGCCGCCCCAGGCGTTCCAGTACACCGTCTGGCCCTCGGCCGCCGCCAGGATCTCGGTCCACGCACGCGTCTCGGGCGCGCCCTGCGCCGCGGCGGAGCCGGTCGCGGCGCCGAGGAGGAGGGCGGCGAGCGGGGCGGCGAGACCGATGGAGCCGGTGCGCGGACGGGGATGACGCATGCTGTGAATGTCCTTCTCTCGTGGTGCACGCGGTCGCGGCGCCGAAAGTCTATACGAAGCGGAGGGCGCGAACGTTACAAGGGGCGCACGCTTTTTTGCGGGCGGCTCAGGCCGGCAGACGCCCGCTCGTCGCCAGCGCGATCAGCGCGCTCATCCACGGGCCGCGGATGGCGTCGCTCTCCAGGAAGAGGCAATGCTGGGCCTCGCGGAACGCGAGGACGCGGCAGGCGGGGATGCTCGCCGCCACCGTCTCGTGCAGGCGCGAATCCGTGAAGGCGTCGCAGCCGGCCGAGCCGATGAGCACCGGCACGCCGATCCGCGCCAGCCGCTGCGGTTCCACGACGCGGCGCGCCGAGCGGATGAAGCTGCGCCCGAAGCCCCAGGTCGCCCCGCCGACGCGCAGGTGCGGGTTCGCCTCGGCCCATCGCTCGAGGATCGCGGCGCGCTCCGGGTCGGAGGAGAGGCGCGACCGCAGGCGCGCGCGCCGCTTCGCCTGGCGCTCCCACGGCCCGGCACCCAGCGCCCAGGCCTCGCCGAAGCCGAGCGCGACGACGAGCTCCACCACGAGCCGCGTCGGGGCGGGTGGCAGCGGGCTGTCGACGCCCACGGCATAGGCCGGCGCGGAGAGCGCGGCCGCGTCCGCCAGCCCCGGCACCTCCTCGAGGAAGCGCGTGGCGAGATGCCCGCCCATCGAGTGGCCGACGAGCGTCAGCGGCCCAGGCGTCTCCGCGGGCAGCACGATCGTCTCGAGGAAGCGCCGGAGCGCCCCCACGTGCGCCTCGAACCCCCAGGCGTGCGCCTTCTCGGGCTCGGCGAGGTAGCGCCCCGAGCCGCCCTGCCCCGGCCAGTCCATCGCGAAGACGGCGATGCCCGCCGCGAGCAGATCGCGGATCGTCTCGAAATAGGCCTCGACGTATTCCGTGAAGCCCGGCAGCAGCACGACCGTCGCACGCGCGCCTTCGGGTGCGACGGCGGCCCAGCGGATCGTCGTACCGTCGCGGGCGTCGAAGGTGTCGAAGGCGATGTCGGCGGGCGCCGTGAAGCGCGCCTGGAGATTGGGAGGGACCTGGATATCGCGCGGGACGACGACGTCCGACATGCTTCGCCCCCTCCCCGCCTCAGGTGCCGACGTCGCCGGTGAGGAAGGCGGCGAGGTCGTCCGTGATGTAGTCGATGTGCGGCTCCTCCACGGCCTCCTGCTCGAAGGCGTCGCGGAACGGGTCCGCCGTGCGCGGCACGACGAGCGTCGTCGTCATGCCGAGATCGTGGGGCGCGCGAAGGTTCTTGGCGATGTCCTCGAACATCGCCGCCTTGGCGGGGTCGACGGCGTAGCGATTCAGGAATATCTCGTACGCCTCGCGGTTGGGCTTGGGCGTGAAGTTCGCGTCGGCGAGGTCGAACACGTCCTCAAAATGGTCGAGGATGCCGATCTTCGCCGCCACCGCCTCGGCGTGCCTGCGCGAGCCGTTGGTCAGGATCAGCCGGCGCCCCGGCAGCCGCTCGATCGCATCGCCCAGAGCCGCGTTCAGCTCGATGTGGCGGTGATCGATGTCGTGGACGAAGTCCATGAAGGCGTGCGGATCGATGGCGTGCTCGGTCATCAGCGCCCGCAGCGTCGTGCCGTACTTGTGATAGTAGTGCTTCTGCAGCGCGCGCGCCGAGATCCCGTCGATGCCGAAGAGGTTCGCCACGAAGAGCGTGATCCGCTCGTCGATCTGCGGCCAGACCTGCGCCTCGTGCGAATAGAGCGTGTTGTCGAGATCGAAGATCCACGTCTCGACATGGCCGAAGCCCCGCGCGTCCGGGGCGACGAAGTGGCGGCGATCGGCCCGCGCGGCGGAGGGGGAAGGTATGTGTCTCATGTCCCGACGAAAAAGGGGCCGGTGCGGCCCCTTCTCAATGTAGCGCGTATGGCGCGGGATTGCGAGGGTGCGCCTCACGTCCGGCGGATCAAGGTCCCCGCGCCGTGGTCGGTGAACAGCTCGAGCAGCACCGCGTGGGGCACCTTGCCGTCGAGGATGACCACCGCCTCGACGCCCTGCTCGATGGCGTAGATGCAGGTCTCGACCTTGGGGATCATGCCCGCGGTGATCGTGCCGTCGGCGATGAGGCGGCGGCAATCGTCCACCGTCATCTCCGGGATGAGCTGCTTGTTCTTGTCGAGCACGCCCGGCACGTCCGTCAGCAGCAGCAGGCGCTTGGCGTGCATGGCGCCGGCGATGGCGCCCGCGAAGGTGTCGGCGTTGACGTTGTAGGTCTGTCCACCGTCGCCGACCGCCACGGGCGCGAGCACGGGGATGAGCTCGGCCTTTAGTACCGCGTCGAGGATCTGGCGGTTGACGTGGTCCGGCTCGCCGACGAAGCCGAGGTCGACCACCTTCTCGATGTTCGAATCCGGATCGACGACGGTGCGCGTCACCTTGCGGGCGTGGACCATGTTGCCGTCCTTGCCGCACAGGCCGATGGCCTTGCCGCCCTCCGCCGCGATCCAGCCGACGATCTGCTTGTTGATCGAGCCCGCGAGCACCATCTCGACGATCTCGACGGTGGCCTTGTCGGTGACCCGCAGGCCCGCCTGGAACTCGCTCTCGATCCCGAGCCGCGTCAGCATCGCGCCGATCTGCGGCCCGCCGCCGTGAACGACGATGGGCTTGAGGCCCGACTGCTCGAGCAGCACGATGTCCTCGGCGAAATCCTCCGCGGCCGCCTGGTCGCCCATGGCGTGGCCGCCGTACTTGATGACGACGACCTCCTCGTCGTAGCGCTGCATGTGCGGCAGGGCCTGGACGAGGATCTCGGCGCGCTCGTGCGCGGAGGGGCTGGGGTCGGGGGTCTTCTCGGTCATGGCGGCGGTCGTCCGGCGGTTCGAGCTTCAGGCGCTGGCGGGGCTTCTAATGCGAAACGAGGCGCGATGGTAGGCCTCGCGTCCGACGGTTTCGCGACGCCTCACCGCCGCACGAACGCCGCCCCTCCGAGCGCCAGCCATCCCGCCATCAGCAGAACGCCGCCCGTGGGCGCGGCGTTGGGGAAGAGCGCGCGTCCCTCGAAGGCGCGCAGCGCGAGGTCGCCGCAGAACAGGGCGAGGCCGGCGACGAGCAGCCAGCCCGCGACGAGCCCCGCCTTGCGGGCGACATGGGCACCCATGATCAGCGCGGAGATCCCCACCAACGCGGCCGCGTGGAAGAGCAGGAACGAGGCCGAGACCTCGAGCGTCCCCGACCCGGTCCTGTGCGTCGCCATCGCCGAGAAGGCGACGCCGAGGAGCCCGGCCAGTGCGCCGGATGCCAGGAGCAGGCGCTCCGCCATGCCTCAGTCCTCCGGCCGGATCGCCGGCAGGGCGACGCCGCGCTCGGCCAGCAGCTGCGCGATCGCGGCGCGCAGCTCGGAGATCCCCTCGGCCGAGCGGCTCGACGTGACGAGCACGCGCGGATGCGCGGCGGGGCGCCGGGAGATCTGCTCACCCGTGCGGGCGATCACGGCGTCGAGCTCGGCCTTCTTCGGCGCGTCCGCCTTGGTGAGCACGATCTGGTAGGACACCGCCGCCTTGTCGAGCATGTCCATGATCTCGACGTCGTTGGGCTTGATGCCGTGGCGCGCGTCGATCAGGAGCAGGATGCGGGCGAGGTTGGCGCGCCCACGCAGATAGTCGCGCACGAGCTGGGTCCAGGCCGCGACCTTCTGCTTGGAGACCGCGGCGTAGCCGTATCCCGGCATGTCGACCAGCGTGAACAGCCCGCCCACGTCGAAGAAGATCAGCTGCTGGGTGCGCCCGGGCGTGTGCGACGTGCGCGCGAGCGCGTTGCGGCCGGTGAGCGCGTTGACGAGGCTCGACTTGCCGACGTTCGAGCGCCCGGCGAAGGCGATCTCGAGCCCTTCCATCGGCGGCAGCGCGTCGGACTTGTCGGCGGCGGTGCGGAACCCCGCCTCGCGCGCGAAGACCTTGCGGCCGGTCTCGGCGTAGTCCGGCTCACTCGGGGCCTCTCCCGCGCCGGCGCGGGATGCTTCGCTGTCGCTCGTGTCGCTCATGCGCCCCTGATGCGAGAATTCGGCGCCGGGCGCAAGGTCCGGCGCGCGGCGCGTCATCGCGCCGCGAGCGCCTGACCGCCCGCCTCGTCCGCCATCGCGGCGAGGTCCGGCCCCGGCTCGTCCTTCACCGTGCGGGTGACGATGTACGTGAAGTAGCGGTCGATGCCGATCTGGCGCTCCAGCAGGCCGTCGACGAGGCGCTGGTAGGCGTCGATGTCGCGGGTGACGACCTTGAGGACGTAGTCGACGCCCCCGCCGACGGACCAGCACGACACGATCTCCGGCGTCGTCCTCACCGCCCGCTCGAAGCGCTCGAAATCCGCCTGGCGGTGGGCGCCGAGCGTCACCTCCATCATCACGGTGGCCGCGGACAGCCCGAGCCCCTTCAACGACACCCGGGCGTGATAGCCCGAGACGATGCCCGCCTTCTCCAGGCGATCGAGCCGGTTCCAGCACGGCGTCGGCGAGAGGCCCACGACCTCGGCCAGGGCGAGCTTGGTGATCCGCCCGTTGCGCTGCACGGCGGCGAGGATGCGCAGGTCGATGGCGTCGAGCTTCACAGGCCTCATCGTATCGCCGGTCCCCCGCCTCGAAAACGCTTGCCGATTGAACTGACTTAAACGACAACTGAACTCATGACAATCTGGCGCCCCGACCCGTCCACGCTCAAGCGTCCCGTCTACGCCTCGCTCGCCGACCAGATCGCCCGCGCGATCGCGGACGGCGTTCTCGCCGACGGCACGCAGCTGCCCGTCCAGCGCCGGCTCGCCGACGAGCTCGGCGTCGCCGTGCAGACGGTGAGCCGCGCCTACGAGGAGCTCGCCCGCCGCGGACTCGTCGCCGGGGAGACCGGGCGCGGCACCTTCGTGCGCAGCCTGAGGCGCGAGCCGGAGCCGCCCTACCTGCCCGAGCGGCTCAACGAGCTCATCGACCTCTCCATCCTCAAGCCGATCTGCGAGCCGATCCACCTCGAGCGCATGAAGGCCGCGCTCGCACGGCTCTCGCAGGACGTGCCCGCGAGCGCGATCCTGTCGTTTCGCCCCAACGTCGTCTTCCCGCGCCACCGGGCACTCGCGGCGGAATGGCTGCGCGGCTGCGGGCTCGACATCTCGCCGCTGAACGTCACCGTGACCAACGGCGCCACCCCGGCACAGACGATCGCGCTGATGAGCGCGGCCCCGCCCGGCTCCGCCGTCGGGACCGAGGCGATCGGCCACCACACCCTCACCCCGCTCGCCGGCTATCTCGGCATCAGGCTCGTGGGGATCGAGGTCGACGAGGACGGCATGATCCCCGAGGCGCTCGACCGGGCCTGCGCCGAGCACGACCTGCGCGCGGTGTTCGTGCAGCCCACCGTCATCAATCCCTGCGCGACGCTGATGGGGGAGGCCCGGCGCGCCGCCCTGGTCGAGGTGGCGCGCCGCCGCGACCTCGCGCTCATCGAGAACGATCCGCTCGGGCCGATGGTCGAGGGCCGCCCGCCGCCGATCGCCCGCCTCGCGCCGGAACGCACGCTCTACGTCACGAGCTTCAGCAAGATCGTCATGCCCGGCCTGCGCATCGGCTACCTCGCGGTGCCCGACCGCTTCGTCGCAGCAGCCGCCAACAGGCACCTCGTCACGATGTGGATGGCGACGCCGCTGATGGCGGAGATCGCCTCGACCTGGGTCGCGGACGGGACGGCGATGGAGCTCGTCCGCTGGCAGCGCCGGGCGATCCACGCCCGCCATCGCATCGTCGCCGACGCGCTCGCCGGCATCGCCTACCGCGCTCATCCCGAGAGCCTGCACGTCTGGGTGCCGCTGCCGGAGGCGCACGGGGAGAGCGCCTTCGTCAGCCAGGCGCGGGCGCAGGGCGTCGCCATCGCGCCCGGCCAGAGCTTCCGCATCGGCGAGGCGCCGCTTCAGCCCTCCGTGCGGATCTCGCTCGGCTCGACGGATGCCGCGCAATTGCGCACGGGCCTCGCCCAGGTCGCGCACCTGATCCACGCCGCGCCGGAGCCGGCGATGCTCGCGATCTGAGCGGAACGCCCGCGCAAGATGCAGCAGCAGCTAAATTGTCATGATTTTATTTTGCACATTGACATGACTTTGCCCGAGCGTCACCGTCGGACGTCTCATCGCAGGACAGCGAGGCGCCTCCGTGACCCAGCCGATTGCGCCAGCCCCGATCATCGAGGTCGACCGCGTCTCGAAGAGCTTCGGCGACTTCCAGGTGCTGAACGAGCTCGCCTTCACGGTCGCGCCCGCCGAGAAGCTCGCGCTGATCGGGCCGTCGGGCTCGGGCAAGACCACGATCCTGCGCATCCTGATGACGCTCGAGACCATCGATTCCGGGCACATCCGCATCGAGGGCGAGGAGCTCTTCCACATGCGCAAGGGGGACCGGCTCGTCCCCGCCGACGAGGCGCACCTGCACCGGATGCGCGCCAAGGTCGGCATGGTCTTCCAGCTGTTCAACCTCTTCCCGCACATGTGTGTGCTCGACAACGTGACGCTCGCCCCCGTGCTCACCAAGGGCGTCGCCAGGGACGCGGCCGGGCGCCGCGCGATGGAGCTGCTCGACATGGTCGGCCTCGCCGACAAGGCGAAGGCGATGCCCTCGCAGCTGTCGGGCGGCCAGAAGCAGCGCGTCGCCATCGCCCGCGCGCTCGCCCTCGAGCCGAGGATCATGCTGTTCGACGAGGTCACCTCCGCGCTCGACCCGGAGCTCGTCGAGGAGGTGCTCTCCGTCATGCACCGCCTCGCGCGCGAGACCGACATGACGATGCTGCTCGTCACCCACGAGATGGGCTTCGCCCACGACTTCGCCGACCGGGTGATGTTCTTCGACCGCGGCCGGATCGTCGAGCAGGGGCCGCCGGACGAGATCTTCACGAACCCGCGCGAGGAGCGCACGCAGGGCTTCCTGCGCAAGATCATCGCGGCCGGCCACCGCGTGTGACCCTCGGGCCCGCCGCCCACGCGGCGGGCCGCGTGGGACGACGACCCGTGAGACGTCAAGAGTGAGACACCAAGTGTGAGACGCCAAGCAAGAAGGGGAACCAGGACCATGACCATCGCCACGCTCACCCGCCGGATCGCCGCCGTCGCGCTCGTCGGCGCCGCCGCCGCGCTCGCCGCGCCGGCCGTCGCGCAGGACGACCCGCGCATCCAGGAGCTGCGCGACCAGGGCTTCGCCCGCATCGCCATCGCCAACGAGCCGCCCTTCACCCAGGTGAACCCGGACGGCACCGTCACCGGCGCCGCGCCGGACGTCGCCCGCGCGATCTTCGAGCGCATGGGCATCGACGACGTCGTCGCCTCGATCTCCGAGTACGGCGCGATGATCCCCGGCCTGCAGGCGGGGCGCTTCGACGCAGTGACGGCGGGCCTGTTCATGCGCCCCGAGCGCTGCGCGGCGGTGGCCTATTCCGAGCCGGTGCTGTGCGACGCGGAGGCCTTCGCCGTGAAGGCCGGCAACCCGCTCGGCCTCGAGACCTTCGCCGACATCGCCGCGCACCCGACGGCGACGATCGGCGCGCCCGGCGGCGGCACCGAGGAGCGCCTCGCGCTCGAGGCCGGCGTGCCGCGCGACCGCGTCATCGTCGTGCCGGACGGCCAGAGCGGCATCAACATGCTGCAGGACGGGCGCATCGACGTCTACTCGCTGCCGGTGCTCTCGATCTCCGACCTGCTCAAGCGCGCCGAGGACGAGAACCTCGCCATGGTCGCGCCGGTGGCCGACGCGCCGGTCTACTGCGACGGCGCCGCCTTCCGCCGCCAGGACACGGCGCTGCGCGACGAGTACGACCGCATCCTCGCCGAGATGAAGGCGTCGGGCGAGTTCGCCGCGATCATCGAGCCCTACGGCTTCTCCGCCGCGGCCGCGATGAGCACGAGCCGCGAGGCGCTCTGCGCCGGCGGCTGAACCGCCTCCCCCGCGGCGCGCCGCCCGTCGGCGCGCCGCTCTCTTCGCCCCGCTCGCGCAACCCGTCGGGACGCCCGCCATGGACTATGCCGGCTACATCGCGCTCATCCTGCAGGGCGCCGTCGTCACGGCCAAGCTGACCGTGATGGGCTGCGCGCTCGCGCTCGTGATGGCCTTCGTCGCCGGGCTCGGGCGGCTGTCGCGCTTCGGCACGGTTCGGGCGCTGGCGACCGCCTACATCGAGTTCTTCCGCGGCACGTCGGTCTTCGTGCAGCTGTTCTGGGCGTATTTCGTGCTGCCGCTGCTCGGCGTCGAGCTCACGCCCCTCCAGGCCGGCGTGCTGGCGCTCGGCCTCAACGTCGGCGCCTACGGGGCGGAGGTGGTGCGCGGCGCGGTCCAGTCCATCGGCCGCGAGCAGCGCGAGGCCTGCGTGGCCTTGAACCTCACGCGCTTCCAGGCGATGCGCTTCGTGCTGCTGCCGCAGGCGATCGTCCCGATGCTGCCGACCTTCGGCAACAACGCGATCGAGCTTCTGAAGGCGACCGCCATCGTCTCGCTCATCTCGATCTCCGACATGACCTTCCAGGCGCAGGTGATGCGCGCCCAGACGGGCAGCACGCTCGTGCCCTTCGCCACCATCATGGTGATCTACTTCCTGTTCGCGCTGGCGATCTCCGGCGCGATCAGGGCCCTCGAGCGCCGCCTCGGCCGCGGCCTCGACGGCGTGCGGGCCTGACGGGAGGGACGCGCCATGCTCTGGGACTGGTCCTTCGCGATCTCGATCATCCCGACCCTCTGGGAGGGCGTGAAGATCACGATCCTCGCCACCCTGCTCGGCTCCCTCGTCGCGGCGGTGGTGGGGCTCGCCATCGCGCTCCTGCGCCGCTCGAGGAACCTCCTCGTCTGCAAGCCTGTGGCCTTTCTCGCGGAATTCATCCGCGGCACGCCGCTCCTCGTCCAGCTCTACGTGCTGTTCTACGTCCTGCCGGACATCGGCATCACGCTCTCGCCGCTGGTGGCGGGCGTGATCGGGCTCGGGCTGCACTACGCCACCTACACGGCGGAGGTCTATCGCGCGGGCATCGACAACGTGCCGCGCGGGCAGTGGGAGGCGGCGAAGGCGGTGAACCTCACGCCGTCGCAGACCTGGACGCGGATCATCATGCCCCAGGCGGTGCCGCCGATGATCCCGGCGCTGGCGAACTACTTCATCGCCATGTTCAAGGAGACGCCGCTCCTGTCCGCCATCACCATCCTGGAGCTGATGAACCAGGCCCGCTCCATCGCCAATTTCAACTACCGCTACATCGAGCCGATGACGATGGTGGGCGTGTTCTTCCTCGTCATCAGCCTGATCTCGGTCTTCGGCCTGCGCTGGCTCGAGCGGCGCTACGGACGGGTGGGGTCGTGAGCGCCGCCCGCCCGCCGCGCCGGCTCGAGCTGCCGCTCGGCTTCGATGCCGATCCGGTGGCCCGCCGCATCGGCCTCGTGATCCTGGCGACGGACCACACGACGGAGCCCGATTTCACGCGCATGGTCGCCGGGGCCCGGGTCGGCGTCTACGTGGCGCGCGTCGCCTACGCCAACCCCACGACGCCCGCGAACCTGCGCGCCATGCAGCCGGACCTCGCGCGGGCGGCGGCGCTCCTCCTACCGGACGAGCGCCTCGACGCGATCTGTTATTCCTGCACCTCGGCCTCGATCGTGATCGGCGACGAGGCGGTCGCCGCCGCGATCCGCGAGGGCAAGCCGGGCGTGCCCGTTGTCACCCCGACGCGCGCGGCGGTGGACGCCCTGCGGGCGCACGGCGCGCGGCGGATCTCGATCCTCACACCCTACACGCAGGAGACCGCCGCGTCTGTGGCGCCCTATTTCGAGGCGCACGGCTTTGCGGTCGCCGCGGTCTCCTGCCTCGGCCTCGAGGACGACCGGCAAATGGCGCGGCTCGATGCGGCGACGCTGACGGAGGCCGCCGGGGCGGCGCTGGCGCCGGGCTCGGACGCGCTCTTCGTCTCCTGCACGGCGCTGCGCTCGGCGGGGATCGCGGGGGAGATGGAGCGCGCGCTCGGCGTGCCCGTCGTCACCTCGAACCTCGCGACCGCGTGGGCCTGCGCGCGGCTCGTCGGCGAGAGCCCACGCGTGGACGCGCGCCTCGCCGCCCTCCCCCTCCCCGATCCCGCGGCCTTCGCATGAGCGCGCATCCCGGCCTCGCCGAGATCGAGCGCGCCCGCGCCGCGCTCATGGGCCGCGTGCGGCAAACGCCGGCGCGGCCCTCGCCCGGTCTCGCCCGGCGGCTCGGCGCGCCCGTCGTCCTCAAGCACGAGCACGAGCAGATCACCGGCGCCTTCAAGCTGCGCGGCGCGACGAACGCGCTCGCGAACCTCACGGACGCCGAGCGTGCGCGCGGGGTCGTCACGGTCTCCACCGGCAATCACGGCCGGGCGCTGGCGCATGCCGCGCGCGAGGCGGGGGTACGCTGCGTCGTCGCCATGTCGCGCCTCGTGCCGGCCAACAAGCGCGACGCCATCGCGGCGCTCGGCGCCGAGATCGCCATCCACGGCGCCTCGCAGGACGAGGCGCAAGGCGAGGTCGACCGGAGGGTGGCAGAGGAGAGGCTCGTCGAGATCCCGCCCTTCGACCATCCCGACGTGATTGCAGGCCAGGGCACGCTCGGGCTCGAGATCCTCGACGACGTGCCCGACGTCGCGCAGGTGCTGATCCCGCTCTCCGGCGGCGGCCTCGCGGCCGGCGTCGCCGCGGCGGTGAAGGCGCGGCGGCCGCGCGCGCGTGTCGTCGGCATCTCGATGGAGCGCGGCGCCGCCATGCACGCGAGCCTCGCCGCGGGCCGGCCCGTCCTGGTCGAGGAGGCGCAGAGCCTCGCGGATTCGCTCGGCGGCGGTATCGGCCTGGAGAACCGCCACACGCTCGCGATGCTGCGCGACCTCATGGACGAGGTCGTGCTCCTGACCGAGGACGAGATCGCCGCCGGCATGGCCTTCTGCCATGTCGCGGAGGGCGTCGTGGTCGAGGGCGGCGGCGCGGTCGGGCCGGCGGCGATCCTCGCCGGCCGCATTCGCCCGATCGGCCCGACCGTCGCGCTGCTCACCGGCGCGAACGTCGATCCCGCGCAGCACGCCCGCATCGTCTCCGATCCTGCCATCCTCGAAAGGCTCGCCCGATGAGCACGGTCACCCTCGTCGGCGAGGCCGCGCTGCGCGCGGCCGTGCCGCTCGACCGCGCCGCCCTCGAGGCCGTGCGCGGCGCGTTCCTGGCGCTCGCCTCGGGACGCGTGATCATGCCGCCGATCCTCTCCATGGCGATGCCGGAGGTGCACGGCGAGGTCGACGTGAAGACCGCCTTCGTGCCCGGCCTCGACGGCTTCGCGGTGAAGATCTCGCCGGGCTTCTTCGACAACCCGAAGCGCGGGCTTCCCTCGGTGAACGGCCTCATGGTCGTCCTTTCTGCCACGACCGGCCTCGTCGAGGCGGTCTTCCTCGACAACGGCTGGCTGACCGACGTGCGCACCGCCGCCGCCGGCGCCGTCGCCGCGGATGCGCTCGCCCGGAAGGACGCGCGGGTCGCCGCGGTTCTCGGCGCGGGCACGCAGGCGCGCCTGCAGATGCAGGCACTCGCCCTCGTGCGCGACCTGTCCGAGATCCGCGTCTGGGCGCGCGACGCGGTGAAGGCCGCGGCCTGCGCCGCCGACGTCGAGGCGGCGACGGGGGTGCGGACCCGCGCCGTCGGCGAGCCGCGGGCCGCCGTCGGCGGGGCGGACGTCGTCGTCACGACGACGCCGGCGACGGCGCCGATCCTGTTCGCCGACTGGCTCGCGCCCGGCCAGCACGTCACCGCGATGGGCTCGGACGCCGACACGAAGACCGAGCTCGATCCCGCCATCCTGGCGCGCGCGGATCTCGTCGTGGTCGACAGCCTCGCCCAGAGCCGTCGGCTCGGCGAGCTGCGCGCGGCGATCGCGGCGGGCGCGCTCCCCACCGATCACGCCAGCCCCGAGCTCGGCGCCGTCCTCGCCGGCACCGCCCCGGGCCGTGCGGGACCCGACGCGATCACCGTGTGCGACCTCACGGGAACCGGCGCGCAGGACACCGCCATCGCCGCCCTCGCCCGCGCGCGCGTCGCCGACGCCGGCGCGGGCCTCGTCACCGACATCTGATCCCCAGCCGAGACAAGCCCCATGACCGACGTCGCCCTCAAGTTCACCCGCGCCGAATACGCCGCCCGCCTCGCCAAGATCCGCGAGGCGATGGACGCGCGCGGCCTCGACGCGCTCATCGTCAGCGATCCCTCCAACATGGCCTGGCTGACGGGCTACGATGGCTGGTCGTTCTACGTCCACCAATGCGTCATCGTCGGTCCCGAGGGCGACCCCGTCTGGTTCGGACGCGGGCAGGACGCGAACGGCGCCAGGCGCACGACCTATCTCCGGCAGGACGACATCGTCGGCTACGCCGACCACTACGTGCAGTCCACCGAGCGCCATCCGATGGACGTGCTGTGCACCGTGCTCCAGGACCGCGGCTGGGCGCAGGGCAGGATCGGCGTCGAGATGGACAACTACTACTTCTCGGCCCAGGCCTACACGCGCCTGCTGCTCGGCATGCCCGAGGTGAAGTACGCCGACGCCACCGCGCTCGTGAACTGGCAGCGCGCGGTCAAGAGCGCGCAGGAGCTCGCCTACATGCGCCAGGCGGCGCGGATCGTGGAGCGCATGCACGCGCGCATCCTCGACGTCATCGAGCCCGGGATGCGCAAGTGCGACCTCGTCGCGGAGATCTACGACGCCGGAATTCGCGGCACGCCGGAGGTCGGCGGCGACTACCCGGCCATCGTGCCGCTGCTGCCGTCGGGCGCGGACGCGTCGGCGCCCCACCTCACCTGGGACGACAGGCCGATGAGAACCGGCGAGGGCACGTTCTTCGAGATCGCCGGCTGCGTGAACCGCTACCATTGCCCGCTCTCGCGCACGGTCTTCCTCGGTCAGCCCTCCCAGGCCTTCCTGGATGCCGAGAAGGCGACGCTCGAGGGCATGGAGGCGGGGCTCGCCGCCGCCAGGCCCGGCAACACCTGCGAGGACATCGCGAGCGCCTTCTTCGCGGTGCTGGAGCGCCACGGCATCGTCAAGGACAACCGCACCGGCTACCCGATCGGCCTGTCCTACCCGCCCGACTGGGGCGAGCGCACGATGAGCCTGCGGCGCGGCGACAGGACGGTGCTCGAGCCCGGCATGACCTTCCACTTCATGACCGGGCTCTGGCTCGAGGACATGGGCCTCGAGATCACCGAGAGCATCGTCATCACCGAGAGCGGCGTCGAATGCCTCGCGAACGTCCCGCGCGAGCTGTTCGTGAAGGCGTGAGGCCCGCCATGGCGCTTCCCGCTCCCGACCTGCCGCCCTCCCCCGTCGTCCCGACGATCGACCTCGCCGCCGACGGCGTCCGGCACGGGCACCTGCGCCTGCCCTACAGCCGCGACGATTCGGCCTGGGGCTCGGTGATGATCCCGATCTGCGTCGTCGCCGACGGGGAGGGCCCCACCGCCCTCCTGACGGGCGCCAACCACGGCGACGAGTACGAGGGGCCGATCGCCCTCTACGAGCTCGCCCGCACGCTGCGGCCCCAGGACGTGACGGGGCGCGTCATCATCCTGCCGGCCATGAACTTCCCCGCCTTCGAGGCGGGGACGCGCACCTCGCCCATCGACAAGGGCAACCTCAACCGCGCGTTTCCAGGGCGACCCGACGGCACGGTCACGCAGAAGATCGCCGATTACGTCGCGCGCGCGCTCGTGCCGCTCGCCGACGTCGTGCTCGACTTCCACTCGGGGGGCCGGACGCTCGACTTCGTCCCCTTCGCCGCCGCGCACCGCCTGCCGGACCCCGCCCAGGAGGCTGCCTGCAAGGCGGCGGTGGAGGCGTTCGGCGCGCCCTACTCCATGACCATGCTCGAGATCGACGCGGTGGGCATGCTCGACACCACCGTCGAGGCCATGGGCAAGACCTTCGTCACGACCGAGCTCGGCGGCGGCGGCACCGCCTCCGCGCGCACGGCGGCGATCGCCCGCGCGGGCGTGCGCGACCTCCTGATCCACGCCGGCATCCTGCGGGGCGCGGTCGCGCGGCGCGAGACGCGCTGGCTCGACATGCCGTCGGGCGACTGCTTCGCCTTCGCCGAGGAGGGCGGCCTCGTCGCCTTCCGGGTCGACCTCGGGGAAGCCGTGCGCGCCGGGGACGTGATCGCCGAGATCGCGCCCATCGGCCGCACCGGCGCGGCGCCCCGCCCCTATCGCGCGGCGATGGACGGCATCCTCGCCGCGCGCCACTTCCCGGGGCTCGTGAAGCCGGGGGACTGCGTGGCGGTGGTGGCGCAGATCTTGGGGTGAGCGGGACCCGCCGGCCCGCCCCCCCCCGGCGCTGGAACACCCCTCCCCCGCCCACCGTTGTGCTTCGCGCGGCGTCCCTCGCCGTGCGGAGAGCCCGGGAGCGCGGATGGACGCGATGCGGCGAGAGACGGCCGGCGCCGCAGCGGCGGTCCCGGTCCTGCGGCTGAAGGAGCGGCTGACCTACGAGCTCGGGCCGCTGATCGCCTTCTTCGTCGGCAACCAGCTCGGCGGCATCTTCGTCGGCACCGGCGTCTTCATGGCAGCCACGGTTCTCGCCCTCGTCGCGAACCTCGTGCGCGAGCGGCGCGTGCCGCTCACGCCACTGGCCTCGACCCTCGTCGTCCTCGCCTTCGGCGGCGCGAGCCTCGCCGCCGAGGAGGCCTTGATCATCATGATCCGGCCGACCGTGATGAACTGGTTCTACGCGGCGATCCTGCTCGGCGGCCTCGCCATGGGGCGGCTGGTGCTGAAGAGCGTGCTGCGCGGCTCGCTCGTGCTCGACGGGACGCGGGCCTGGCGCGTGCTGACGCTGCGCGCGAGCGCCTACCTGATCCTGCTCGGCGTTCTCAATGAGATCACCTGGCGGTTCTTTCCGGTCGACGTGTGGGTGGCGTTCAAGACCTTCGCGGTCCTGCCCGCCAACCTCGCCTTCATCGCCGCGCAGGCGCCGTTCGTGCGCCGGCATCGGCTGGCGCCGCCCGCGGCGGACGGTGGCTGAGCGCCTCGGCGAGGAAGTCCGAGAGACGCGTGTCCGTCCAGGCCATCACGCGCTCGTCGCGCAGCATGTGGTAGCCGCGCGGGTCGGCGTTGGCGGCGAGCGCAAGCGTGCGCGAGACGCGTCCCGTGATGGGCAGGCGCGTGCGCAGGTCCCGCAGGCGGTTGTTCCGATCCACCGCGAACCGGCACGAATAGAGCGAGAAGCGCACGAACTTCTTCTCCAGGTTCTGCGAATCCCACTGGTGGTAGGTGTCCTGGAAGAGATGGAAGCCCACCCGCGATCCGCCGCGGCGCAGGTCCTCGGCGATCTCGCGCGAGCGGTCCGGATCGACGTTGCGGTCGAGCGCGCCGAGGAAGATCTCGACCGGCGCGCCGGTCGTCGTCGGATCGTCGAAGCGCGGTACCGAGCAACCGTAGTAGCTCACGTGGCCGGCGAAGCGCAGCCCGTCGGCGCCGAACAGCGCGGCCATCTGGCGGTAGGCGGCGAGCACCGAGACCATGCCGCCGTAGGAGAAGCCCATCACGGCGATCCGCGCCGGGTCGACCATCGGCAGGCTCGCGAGATGCGCGAGCGCGGCGTAGGCGTCCGCCAGCATCATCGTCTCCGTGACGTGGAGCGCGCGCAGCGTGTGGTTGGAATAGGCCGCGCCGCGGCTGCCGAACGTGTCCACGGCCAGCGCCACGTAGCCCTCCTCGGCGAGCCGCTTCGCATAACGGATCTCGCGCTCGGCGATGATGCCGCCGAGCCCCGGCAGGATCACGACCGCCGGTCGGCTCTTCGCGGCCGCGACGGCGCTGGGCGTGAAGAGGAAGCCCGTCGCGGTGATCTCGGGCGCGTCGCCGCTCACCATGTCGGCGAGCGTGAAAGGGCTGCGCGTCTGGAGGGTGATCTCGGCCATCTCGTTGGATCCTCGGGCGACGCGGCTCTCGACCGCGGCCGTGTTCAACGGCCGGAGGGAACCCGTGTTCCCGCCTCGGCCTCCCGCTCGAGGCTCGCGAGCAACGCCGCGTCTCCGATGACCCGCGGCGGCTTGTTCTGGCCGCCGAGCTTGCCGCGCGCGCGCATCCAGGCCTCGAACGTGCCCCGCGGCGCGCAGATCAGCTCCGGCGCCGCGAGTTGGCCCGCGTCGCGGTGGGAGGCGTAGTCGGCGTTGGCGCGCGCGAGCGCGGCATCGAGCGCGTCGCGCAGCGCCCGGGCGTCCTCGTGGGGCGGCGCGCCCGCGACGAGCTCGATCACGAAGAGATGGTGGTCGTGCGCCGCACCCGCCGCCCGGTGCCGCGCGCCCGCCGAAACCTCGACGAGCCCGAGCCCGGCACGCGCGACGACCTCGGTCACCGCCCGGTCGATCTCAGCACCCGTGAGATGCTCGCCGAAGGCCGACAGCGTGAACGCCGTGCGCCCCGCGAAGACGATCCGCGGCGGGTCCTTCGAGACGAGCCGCACGAGATCGCCGACCTCGTAGGCCCACAGGCCGGCGTTGGTCGAGACGACGAGGGCGTAGTCGACGCCGATCTCCGCCTCCGCGAGCCCGAGCCGCTCGGGCGCGGCCGTTCCCAACGTGTCCGGACGCACGAGCTCGTAGAAGACGCCGTTGTCCACGATGAGCCGCAGGCCCGCCTCGGGCGGCCCGTCCTGGATGGCGAAGAACCCCTCGCTCGCCGGGTAGACCTCCTGGAGGCGGATGTCGGAGCCCTCGACGAGCCGGGCGAAGCGGGCGGCGTAGGGCGCGAAGGCGACGCCGCCGTGGATGACCAGCTCGAGCCGCGGCCAGTAGGCGGCGAGCCGCTCGCCGCGGGCGGGGTGGCTCGCCGCCAGCGTCTCGAAGAAGGCGAGGAGCCAGGTCGGCGTGCCGGAGACAGCCCGGATGTCCTGCGCCAGCGCGGCGGGCGCGAGTGCCGCCATCTTGCGCTCCCAGTCGGCCTCGAGCGCGAGGCGCTGCGGCGGGAAGGTGCGCAGCCGCGCGAAGGCCGGCACGGTCGCCGCCGCGATCCCCGAGAGATCCCCCGCGCGCACGCCGGGCGCGAGCGGCTCCAGAGCCGTCGAGCCGCCGAGCATGAAGCTCTTGCCGGCGAGCACGCGCGAGCCTGGACGGCGCGCGAGATGGTGGACCAGGATGTCGAGCGCCGCCCGGCGGTTCGCGGCCACCATTTCCGTGCTGACGGGGATGTACTTCGTGCGCCCGGTGGTGGTCCCCGACGACAGGGCGAAGAAGGGCATGCGCCCCGGCCAGGTCACGCCCTCGTGGACGGGGAAGCTCTCCTGCCACCAGCCGGACCACAGCTCCTCGTAGCCGCGCACCGGCACGCGGGCGCGGAAGTCCTCCGCCGAGCGGATCTGCGAAAAGCCGTGCGCGCGCCCGAAGCGCGTCTCGGCGGCGCGGGACACCAGAGCGCGCAGCGTGCGGTCCTGCGCGGCGACGGCATCCTGCCCGTCGAGCACGCGCCGTCGCCGCGCGGCCCAGAGCCTCAGGAGCGGGGTGGCGTCGAGCATGGCGCGATCGTCATGAGATGCGGAAAGTCGCGTTCGACCGCTGCCTCGCTCATCGGCAGGCGCATGGCGCGGCCCTCGCGCCAGAGGGGAAGCTGGTCGAGCATCGCCGCGCTGCCGAGCCAGCCGTCCTGGCCGCCGAGCAGCACGGCCGTGGCCGAGTCCTCCGCGCCGAGATCGCAGACGAAGCGCGCGATCGATCCGTAGAACGCTCGGTGCGGCCGGGGCACCGCCGGGTGCGCGGTCTTCATCACCGCGTCCGACGTGCCGCCGACGGGCAGGTCCGCGAAGACGAGCCGGCGGCCCACCAGCGGCAGGCCGCCGAGCACGTGCGCGAGCCGCAGGCGGTGGATGTCGCCCCAGGTGTCGTAGCGCCGCAGCTCCTTCGCGGTGGCGACGAGCGCCTTCGCGACGGCCGTGACGAGCGCGGTGCGCGGCTCGTGGAGGTCCTGCGCGATCAGCGTGCGGGCGGTGAAGAGCGCGCCGTAGAAGGCGCGCTCGGCCTGGGAATGGTAGTCCGCGCTCACGTGTGCCACGAGCAGCTCGAAGGCGAGCGCCCCGCGCGAGGTCTCGGGATACGAGCCGTCCCAGTCCACGAGGAGCGGCACCACCTCGCCGCGGGCGGAGAGCACCTCGCGCGTCGTGGGGCCGCCCTCCCCGTTCCCACGCTCCCCCGCCGCCTTGGCGAGCGCGAGCATCCGGTCGCGCAGCGCCAGCGCGCCGGGCACGGCGACGTCGCGCTGGAGCGCCGCCATCGTCTCGAGCGTGACCGGGCGCGCCTCGGCGAGCACCGAGGCGATCCGCTCGACGCGATCGACGGGCGAGTAGAAGTAGGCGAGCGGCGCGGGTCCGTCCTCCGGCCGGTCGTTGGCGGAGACGACGAAGCCGCGCGCGGGATCCCGCTCGGGCGGGAAGTCCTTCGCCGTGACGAAGCTCTCCCAATGGCTGGCGGCCTCGGGCCTGGAGATCAGGTCGGCGAGCGGCGCGTGCGGGCGGCGCGGGAGCTTGGCGGCGATCTGCTTGGCGATGCCGCCCGTCCGCTCGGCGACGACCCAGTTCTGGCCCGGCACCGCCATCCCGTCCGCCGCCTCGCGGAAGTCCTCGAAGCTCCTCGAACGGTTGAGCGCCAGCATCGAGGAGAGCTCGTCGGAGGGCTCGTGCCCGACCCAGCGCAGAGCGTAGGTCGCGCCCATCGGCACGGCGTCGGAGATGATCGGGCCGTAGCGGCTCGTGCGGATCACGACCGTCTCCTCGCCGCCGCCGCGCACGCGGATCGTCTCGGAGCGCGAGTCGAACGGCTCGTAGCGCAGGTCCGAGAGGTCGAAGAGGTCGGAGGAGGCCGTGTGCGGCGCGGTCCCGCCCCAGGCGAGGTCCGGGTTGCGGCCGAAGGCCGTGAAGGGCAGGCCCGGCAGCTGGAAGCCGACGCAATGATGGGAGGGCGAGCGGTAGCCCGCGCAGAGCCAGATGTTCGGCACCGAGATCGGCAGGTGCGGATCGCCCGCGAGCAGCGCCGAACCGGTGGCGCTGCTATCGGCATGGACCGCCCAGGCGTTCGACCCCTTCAGCGCGCCACCGAGCGCGCCGGCGAGCATCGTCTCGAGGTCGAAGCCCGCGAGGTTGGCGATCGAGCCCGTGCCGTTGGCGAGGAGCTTGTCCCACAGGTCGGGCCAGCCGGGCTCGCGCCGCAGCGGCACGAGGCGTAGCCAGACGAGCCAGTTGACGTCCGCCACCGCCGCGCGGCCCACCGCCATCACGTCGGCGGGCGTCCAGCGTTCGCGGCCGAGCCCGAGCATGGGGAAGTCCGGCGGGTCCTCGGGCGCGGTGTCGACGACGTGGTTGATCCCGTCGACGAAGCCCTCGAGCCATTGCGTCGTCTCGGGCGGCTGCATGGCGAGGATGCCGGGCACCGCCCGCGCGATCCCGAGCGTGCGCAGCGCCCGGTCGACGTCGATCGCCGCCGGCCCCGCCATCTCGGCGACGCGACCCCTGGCGACCTTGCGCAGCACCTCGAGCTGGGTGAGCCGCAGATGGGCGTGGATGGCGCCGAGCGCGACCGCGCAGTCACGGTCGCTGCGCGCCGTGATCCAGGGCACGAGGTGGTCGTTCCAGCGGATCTCGACGGGCCGTGCCACCGGCAGCCCGTCCGCGGGGAACATAGCGAGCCGCGCGTCCCGGTCGCGCGGGCGCAGGCGCCCCGCAGCGAGGACCGCGCGCGCGAGCATGGAGAAGGATCGCGCGAGGCGCAGGGCGTGAGCGATCTTGGACACGGCGGAGCAACGGTGGCGACGGCGCGGCGGTTCCCCAAGGCAAGAAGCACGTTCTGGCTGTGGCGTGCGGCCTGGTGCGCGACTATGATCTGGGTCCCAGCCCGAGGATACCGCAATGACCGCCGCCCCCGACGTCGACGCGCCGTTCGCCGAGGACGAGCTCGCCGTCGTGCGCCGCGCCTTCGCGCGCCAGATGATGAGCCATGCCCACCGGCCCCACCCCGCGCTTGAGGCGGCCTTCGCCGCCGAGCCGCGCGAGCGCTACCTCGGCCCGCCTCCCTGGCGGATGGCCTCGCCCGGCGGCTATCGCGACGTGCCGTGCACGGACCCGGTGGTGCTCTACCAGGACGGCCTGTTCGCGCTCGCCGAGGCGCGGCGGGTGAACAACGGCAGCCCGTCGCTGCACGCCCGCTGGCTCGCCGCGCTCGCGCCGATGCCGGGCGAGCGCGTGCTGCACGTGGGCGCGGGCACCGGCTACTACACCGCCCTCCTCGCCCGCTGCGTCGGCGAGAGCGGCAGGGTGCTGGGAGTCGAGGTCGACCCGGTCCTCGCGGAGACGGCGCGGGTAAACCTCGCGCACCTGCCGCAGGCGCGGGTCGTCGCCGGCGACGGAGCGCGCTTCCCGAAGGAGGGGGAGGAGGTCGACGTCGTCTATGTCAACGCCAGCGTCGAGCGTCCGGCAGCCGCCTGGCTCGATCGGCTAACAGCCGGGGGGCGCATCCTCTTCCCGCTTGGCGTTCCGGGAGAGGACCGGCCGGGGAGCCGCCTCGCGAGCACGGGGATCGGCATCGGCCTGCTGGCGCGGCGCCGCGGCGCGGGAGACGGCATCCTCGCCGCCCGGGCGATCGGCCCCGCGCAGTTCGTACGGGCCCAGAGCGACGGCGGCGCGCTCGCCGCGACGACCGACGAGTGCATGGCGCTCCAGCGCGCGCTGAAAGGGGGCGGCGCGGAGTTCGTGCGCAGCCTGCGCTGGCGCATCCCGCCCTCGGCGACCGGCACCTGGCACGCGGGGCCGGACTGGTCGCTCTCCTACGAGGAGCCAGGTCGTGCCGAGCCCTGAGAGCGGCCTCGACGCCGACGCATTCGCCTGCCGCTTCCCGGCGGCGCGGAACTCTGGCAGAACATCCCCATGAACGCGCCCCCTCGCATCGCCCGCCGCAAGTCGGTCTGCCCGCACGATTGCCCCTCCACCTGTGCGCTGGAGGTGGAGGTTCTCGACGCACGCACGATCGGGCGCGTCCATGGAGACCCGACGCAGAGCTACACCGCCGGCGTCATCTGCGCGAAGGTCGCGCGCTACGCCGAGCGCATCCACCATCCGGACCGGCTGACGCATCCGCTGATCCGCACCGGCGCCAAGGGCGCGAACGGGGGCGCGGGCGCCTTCCGGCGGGCGACGTGGGACGAGGCGCTCGACCTCGTGGCCGAGCACTTCCTCGCGGCGGAGGCGGCGCATGGCCCGCAGGCCGTGTGGCCGTACTACTACGCCGGCACGATGGGCCTCGTGATGCGCGACGGCATCCACCGCCTGCGCCACGCCAAGCGCTATTCCGGCATGTTCTCCACCTTCTGCACGAACATGGCCTGGACCGGCTTCATCGCCGGGACGGGCCGGCTCGCCGGTCCGGACCCGCGGGAGATGGCGAAGGCGGACTGCGTCGTGATCTGGGGCACCAACGCGGTGCACACGCAGGTCAACGTGATGACCCACGCGATCCGCGCCCGCAAGGAACGCGGCGCGAAGATCGTCGTCGTCGACGTCTACGACAACGCCACGATGAAGCAGGCGGACGTGAAGCTGCTGCTGCGCCCAGGGACGGACGGCGCGCTCGCCTGCGCGACGATGCACGTCCTCTTCCGCGACGGCCTCGCGGACTGGGAGTACCTGCGCCGCTGGACGGACTGCCCGGACGACCTCGCCGCCCATCTCGCGACCCGCACGCCCGCCTGGGCCGAGGCGATCACCGGCATCCCGGCCGCCGAGATCGAGGCCTTCGCCCGGCTCGTCGGCGAGACGAAGCGCACCTACTTCCGGCTGGGCTACGGCTTCACCCGCCAGCGCAACGGCGCGGTGAGCATGCACGCGGCGTCCTGCATCGCCGCCGTCACCGGCGCCTGGCAGGTCGAGGGCGGCGGCGCCTTCCACAACAACGGCGCGATATACCATTGGGACAAGTCGCTGATCGAGGGCCACGACCTGCGCGACCCGTCGGTGCGCATGCTCGACCAATCCCAGATCGGACGCGTGCTCACGGGCGACGCCGAGGCCCTGTGCGGCGGCCCGCCGGTGACGGCGCTCTTCATCCAGAACTCGAACCCGGTCTCGGTCGCGCCGGAGCAGGAGCTGGTCAAGCGCGGCTTCGCGCGCGAGGACCTCTTCACCGTCGTGCACGAGCAGTTCCTCACCGAGACTGCCGCCCATGCCGACGTGGTGCTGCCGGCGACGATGTTCCTCGAGCACGACGACCTCTACCAGGGCGGCGGGCACCAGCACATCCAGCTCGGGCCGAAGATCGTCGAGCCGCCGGGGGAGTGCCGCTCGAACCACGAGGTGATCTGCGCGCTGGCCGAGCGTCTCGGCGCGACGCATCGCGGCTTCTCGATGAGCCCGCGGGAGATGATCGACGAGACGCTGTCGTCGTCCGGCTGGGGATCGCTCGCGGCGCTGGAGGAGGCGGCCTTCAACGACGTGCAGCCGCCCTTCGAGACCGCCCACTACCTCGACGGCTTCGCCTGGCCCGACCGCAAGTTCCGCTTCCGGCCCGACTGGTCGCGCGTCCCCGCCCCCAACGCGGGGACGATGGGGCCCTGGGCGGAGATGCCCGCCCTCCCCGACCATTGGGCCGTCACCGAGGAGCCGACGGAAGAATACCCGTTCCGCCTGGCGACGAGCCCGGCACGGCACTTCCTCAACTCGACCTTCACCGAGACGCCGACCTCCAAGGCCAAGGAGGAGCGTCCGACCGTGATGATCCACCCGGCGGACGCGGCCGCGAACGGGATCGCCGAGGGCGCCTGGGTCGCGCTCGAGAACGCACGCGGGCGAGTGCTGGTCGTCGCGCGCCTGTTCGAGGGAGTCCGCCGCGGCGTGCTGATCGCCGAGGGAATCTGGCCGAACGCCGCGCATCCGGACGGGCGCGGCATCAACACGCTGTCGGGCGCCGACCAGGTCGCGCCCTACGGCGGCGCGGCGTTCCACGACATCAGGGTGCGCGTGGGGGCGGCGTGAAGGCTGTCATCCCGGATTGCGAAGCAAGTCCGGGACCCAGAACCACAGGTGTCGGATGAGCGTCCGCGAAGCGCGCGCGTCCACGAACGCTGCCGGAGGCGTCGAGGAACGCTGCCGGAGGCGTCGAGCGCCGCGGCGTACACGCCGCTCGACAGGCACCTGTGGCTCTGGGTCCCGGACTGCCTTCGGCATCCGGATGACGGGCCGCCCTCAATACTCGATCTCGTAGCCCACGCCCACCGAGGAGCGGCCGTCGGCGCCGACCGCGCCCTGGAAGCGCAGGCGGTCGGTGAGGTCGATGTCGAGCGAGACCCCGGTGTCGTCCGGGCGGGCGCCTGCGCGGATGCCCAGGCGGACGTTGTCGGCGATGTAGCGGCCGACGCCCACCGTCGGCCCGCCCTCCCCGGCCGAGATGTCGAGGCTGTCGACGCCCAGGCTCTTGCGGATCTCCTCGAAGACGCCCGCGCCGCCACCGGCGAGGCTCGCCACGCCCTGCGCCAGCTGGAGCGCCTGCCCGGCCGACAGTCCGCCCGCGGCGCGGCCGAAGAGAATGCGCGAGAGGATCTCGTCGTCGGGCAGGTCCGGCGTGGAGGAGAGCTCGAAGCGCGGCGCCGTCGCGGGACCGCGCACGGCGATCTGCGCGGTGATGCCCTCGGCGCTGGTCTGCGCGACGAGGTCGAGCGACGGGATGAGGGAACCCTCGAAGGTGAGGCGCCCGCGGGTGAAGTCGAGCCGCTGGCCCAGGATGTCCAGCCGCCCGCGGCGCAGGTCGAAGGCGCCGAGCGCGATCGGGTCGCTGGTCGTGCCGGTGAGCCGCAATTGCCCGCCGAGCTCGGCGTTGACTCCCCGCCCGCGGACGAAGATCTGGTTCTGCGCATTCACAGTCAGGTCGAGGCGCGCGTCGAACGGCGCCCCGCCGGCGCCCGCCTCGCGGGCCGCCCGCTCCCGCGCCAGCGCGAGCCGCGCCGCCGCCTGCGGAGGCGGGTCGACGTGCTCGGTCCCCGGGAGGGGCTCCAGCGTGGTCGGCAGCGTGTCGGGGATGGTGACGTCGAGGGTCGTGAGATCGACTCGGCCGGCGATCGTCGGCGTCGTTGCGAGCGGGCCGGTCACGTCGAGGTCGAGATCGGCGACCGCGGTGAGCAGGTCCGAGCTCAGGAGCTGGGCGTCGCGGCCGGTGATCGTCAGGGTCGCGGGGAAGCCGCCGCGCAAGCCGACGCTTCCGCCGACGGACAGCGTGCCGCCGTTCGGCGTGCGCGCCGTCAGGTCGGCGATGCGCACCGTGTCGCCCTCGGCGCTGACCCGCCCGGAGATGTCGGTGAGCGCGATGCCACGCAGGTCATCGCGGAACGCCCCGCCCGACAGCGCGGCCCCGCCGGTGATCCGCGGATCCGCGAACGTGCCGCCGACGTCGAGGTCCACCTGCGCCTGCCCGCCGACGCGCTGGCCGGGATCGAGGAAGCGAGACAGCGGGTCGAGGCTCACGGGTCCGCTGACCGCGAGGTCGATCGTGCCCGACGGGTCGAGCGGCACCGAGCCGTCGACCGAGAGCGTGCCGAGCGGCGGCGCGGCGATGCTGGCGTCGACCGTCGCCCGATCGCCGGTGAGGCGGCCGGTGGCGGTCACGTCGATCGCGTCGATGCCGGCGTCGCGCGCCTGCGCGAGCGAGAGCCCGTCGACGTCGAGGCTGTAGCTTCCCGTCGGCGCCTCGAAGGTGCCGCCGAGATCGGCCGAGCCCGAGAGCGTGCCGGAGATGTCGAGGTCGGGCGCCGCCGCCCGGGCGAGCGCGAGCGGGATGGCGCGCGCCGTGAAGTCGAGGTCGATCGTGCCGGACGGATCGAGCGGGACGGAGCCCGACACGGCGAGCCGGCCACCGCCGACCGCGAGGGTGGAGTCGACGGTCGCCCGCTCCCCCGTGAATGCGCCTCGCGCCTCCAGGTCGACGCCCGGGAGGCCGGCGTCGCGCAGCTGCGGTACGGAGAAGCCGGAGACGGAGAGGTCGTACGCCCCCTCCGGAGCCGCCGGCGTGCCCGACACGTCGACGGTGCCGTTCACGACGCCCGCGATTCCGAGATCGGGCACGAAGATCTCCGCCGCCGAGAGCGGCAGGTCGGCGATCCGCGCCTCGAGGTCGAGCGCCTCGCCCAAGGTCCCGTCGACCGCGATGGTGCCCCCGTCCGCCCGCAGCTGCAGGCCGTCGATCGCGACCGCGCCGTCGGCGATCGTGACGGAGGCCTCGTCGGCGAGGACGATGCTGCGCCCGTCGCGGGTGGCGCTGAACTCGGAGAGCGCGATCGTGATCGCATCGCCCTCCGGCACGAGCCGACCGTCCGCATCGAGGTCGAAGCCCTGCGCGGTGGCGGAGGCCGTGAAGGCCGTCTCCTGAGGCGTGCCGTCGAAGGCGAGGCCGACGCTCTCGAATGTCTGCCCCCCGGCGACGAGCCGCTGCGCCCGCACCGCGCCGTTCAGCACCGGGTTGCGGAAGAGGTCGCGGGCCCGCAGATCGACGAACACGTCGGACAGAGCAACGTCGCCGACCCGGAGCGACGAGCCCTCCGCCATGATGTCCGCGTTCTGCCCGCCGTCCTCGACGGCGAGCGAGACGTCCGCCTCGAGCGCCCCGCCGAGCTCGGTGAGCAGCAGCGGCGCGAGGTCGGAGAGATCGCCGGCGTCGAGGCGGATCTCGCCCGCCGCGAGGCCGGCGTCGCCGACGGCGAGGTCGCCGGCGAGATCGACCGAGCCGATCGCCAGGTCGAGGCCGTCGAGCGCGAGCCCGCCGCCGTCGGTGCGCCGGAGACGTGCCGTGCCCTCAGCGGCCTCGCCGGCGACGCTGCCGGAGAGCGCGATGTCCGCGTCGAGATCGCCGGTGACGTCCTGGGCGGCGAGCCTGAGGTCGAGCCGCTCGATCGGCCGGTCCATGGCGACGACGTCGCGCAGCGAGACGGTGGCGGCAACGTTTGGCGTCGCGAGCGAGCCCGTCAGCCGCGCCTGCGCCGTCGCGCGCCCGGCGTCGATGCGCGCGTCGAGGGGTGCGAGCGTGGGGATCGTGACGTCGAGCGTCAGGTCCGCGTCCTCGTCCGTCGCCCGCCCGTCGGCGACGAGCATGAGGTTCGCGCCGTCGAGCATCAGGTTGGTGAGGCCGAACCCGCCGGGAATCCGCTGCGCCGTGCCCGACAGGGTCGCCGTGTCGCCGACGAGGCCGTCGATCGCCGCGATGCCGCTCTCGAAGCCGCCGAGCGTGCCGTCGAGCTGCGCCGTGATCTGTTCCGCGGCCGGATCGCCGACGAGGCGCGCCGAGACGTCCGCCGAGCCGGCGAGGTCGAGCCCGGTGAGGCGCGAGAAGGCCTCGAGACCGGGGATGGCGGCGTCGAGCGTGCCGTCGAGATCGCTGGCGCCGAGGCGCCCCTGGAAGGTCGCCGAGGCGGTCTGCGTCTCGATCGCCGCCGTCTCGACGTCGGCGACGCCCTCGGCGCTCACCGCGCCGCGCGCGACGACCGACAGGCTCGGGCCGATCGCGTCCTGGAGCGCCTCATCGGCGAAGGCGAGGCCCTGCGCGGCGGCATCGACGTCGAAGGAGAAGCGGGTGGGCGGATCGTCGGTGCCGACGGGCGCCGAATCCACCGTCAGGTCGAGGCTGTCGAGGGATACGACGGGCGTCGCGACGTCACGCGCGACGATTTCGCCGTCGATCCGAGGAGCTTGCACCGATCCGTTGACGGAAAGGTCGAGCGCCAGCTCGCCGATGCGCGCGCGGCCCGCCTCGGTGACGCCGCCCTCCGTCGGCAGCGCCCGGCCCTGTACGGCCAGGTCGAGCGCGCCCTGCGGCCCGATCGCGCCGCCGACGGTCAGCTCGGCCACCGGCGAGGCGAGGCGGACACCCTCCAGCGCGATGCGGCCGGAATCGCCCACCGTCACGTCGCCGGAGAGCTGCGTCGTGCCCTCGAAGATCGGCGCCACCGCCTCCGGTAGGAGACCGGCGATGCGCGCGGCGAGGTCGAGATCGAGGGCGTAGGCGCCGTCGACGCGCTGCACCGTCGCGCGCCCGTCCGCGCCGATCGTCGGACCGGCCTCGAAGTCGAGGTTCGCCGCGAAGTCCGCGAGCGGGCCCTCTCCCTGGAGCGTGAGCCGCACCGGCGGCAGGCCCGGCAGGTCGGCGATGCGCGCGACGAGCCCGCCGGCGGGCTCGTCGAGCGTGACGTCGAGGGCGAGCGTGTTCGCCACCGGCTGGTAGGCGACGTCCGCGCTGAAGGTGCCCGGCTCGTCGAGCCGCTGGGCCTCGAAGTCGAGGGTGATCCCCTCCTCGGGATCACCGATGCGCGTCGACCCCTCCGCGGAGAGTCTTGCGGCGGTGCCGAGCACCGGCTCACCCAGCACGAGCTCCTCCAGCGCGAAGCGATCGACGTCGACCTCGAGCGGCAGCTCGGGGAAGAGCGGCCCTTCCTCCACGTCCCCCTCGTCGACGTCCTCGCCCGGCACGGGCAGGCGCTCCACCGTCAGCGTGCCGAGCGTCAGCTCGTTCACCTCGAGCCTGCGCTGGAAGATCAGCGCGGAGCGGTTCCAGTCGATCGTGGCGCGGTCGAGCGAGAGCCAGACGCCCTCCCCGTCCGAGATCCGGATGTCGCGGATCGTCGCCTCCGACGACAGCGCGCCCTCGACCGAGCCGATGGAGATCTGCTGGGTCGGGGTCGAGAGCAGGTTCGAGATCAGCCCCGCCAGCACGCCCTGGTCCTCCTGCGCGCGCAGCGCCGAGGTCGCGAGGAGCCCGCCCGCGAGGGTGGTCCCGATCAGGGCGAGCGAGAGGAGAACCGTGCGCGTGCGCATCATCAGAAGGCCTGCCCGATGCCGAGATAGAGCCCGAACGCGTCGTCTCCCTCCTCGGGGTTGAGCGGGAAGGCGATGTCGGCGCGCAGCGGCCCGATCGCCGTGTGGTAGCGAAGCCCGATGCCGGCGGCGAAGCGCAGCTCCTCGTCGAAGCTCGGGTAGCTCTCGCGGAAGGCCGAGCCGGCGTCGACGAAGGGGACGATGCCGATCGTGTCGGTGACGCGCAGCCGCGCCTCTACCGAGGCCTCGAACAGCGAGCGGCCGCCGATCGGCTCGGCGCCGATCCGCGGGCCGAGGCTGCGGTAGGCGTAGCCGCGCACGGACCCGCCGCCGCCCGCGTAGAAGCGCCGGTTCGCCGGCACCTCGTTCAGCTCCGCCCCGGCGATCGAGCCGACCTCGACGCGGGCGGCGATGACCCAGCGCTTCAGCGCGTCGAGCGGCAGGTAGACCGAGCCCTCGGCGAGCGCATAGGTGAAGCCGGTGCTCGAGCCGAAGGCCTCGAGATAGGGCGTCACGCCGGCGCGCAGGCGATAGCCCTCGCGCGGGTCGAGCCGCGAGTCGCTGCCGTCGAGCTCGGCCGAGAGCGGCAGGCCCACCAGCGTGTAGTCGTACTTTCCGAGTACATCCGTGCCGCGCCCCGTCTCGTACTCGACGCCGGCCTGGACGTTGAAGCCGTCGCCGAAGCGGTGGCGGATCCCGGCGGTGACGTTCACGAGCTCCGCGGTGTAGCCCGCCGTGCGATCGCGCGAGACGAACGCGTCCGCCAGGAAGTCGTTGCGGGTGCCCCACAGCGCCGGCTTCATGAAGCTCGCCGAGACCTTGCCGCCGACGTCGTCCCACCACTCGTCGCCATTGCGCTGCGTGCGCGCCCCGGTCTGGGTGAGGTAGAGCGCGGTGGCCTCGAGCCGAAGCCGCTCGGCCCCGCCGAAGAGGTTGCGGTGCGCCCAGTAGATCGACGCCGCCGGCCCGTCGGCGGTGGAATAGCTCGCCGAGACGCCGAAGAGGCGCTTCAGGCGCTCGGAGACGACGACCTCGAGCGGCAGGTCGCCATTCGGATCGAGTGCCTCGGCCTCGCGGATCCGCACCGACGAGATCGCCTCGATCCGGCCGATCGAGCGGCGGATGGAGGCGAGCGCCTCGGGCGAGTACGGATCGCCCGGCTCGGTGTAGATGAAGGAGCGGATGACGGATTCGGGCACGTCCTCGTTGCCGCCGACCGCGATCGGCCCGATACCGGCCACGGGTCCCGGCTCGACCCGGATCGTCAGGTCGAGCGCCCGCTCGGGGTGGACCACCACCGGGTCGATGCCGGCGATGGCGGCGAGCGGGCGCGAGGCGGCGCGATAATAGTCGACGATGTCGGCCTGGGCGGCGAGGATCGCGGCGCTCGCCGCCTCGTCCCCCGGCTCGAGCGCATAGACGCCCTCGGGCAGCGCGAGCGGCGTGCCGTCGGGACCGAGCACGCGCAGCGCGCGCACGCGGAAGACGTTGCCCGGCTCGATCAGCACGCGCACGGGGACGAGCTCGGCGCCCCGGTAGCCGCGTGCGGCGGCAGCGGCCGCCGCGGCGTTCTCGCCGCGGATGGTGAGCGGCACGCCGGCCACCTCGATGCGCACGCTCGCATTGTAGTAGCCGAGCCCCCAGAGGGCGTCGATGAAGGGCACGAGGTCGCTCTGCGCCCGGCGCACGAGCGCCTCCGCGTCCGGCGGCGGGTCGGCGCGCAGGCGGTAGAGCGTGGAGACGGTCTCGAAGGCGTCGTCGATGTCGACGTCACCCTCCACGGCGATGTCGAGATCGTAGGGCAGCGCGTCCGCGCTGGGCGCGGGCGGCTCCTCGTCGCCACCGCCGAAGAGGCCGAAGAAGTCGAACTGCGCGAGAGCCGGCGTCGCCGTCAGCCCCAGCGAAACCGCGACGAGCAAGGCGAGCGCCGCTTTCGTCGTCCTCCGCTCGTCCTGGTTCCGCAACGCCATACACGTCCCCGCAGCGATCGGCGCTCATCCACGCGCCGCAGCCGGTTATAAGGTCGCCCGCTCCCCCGTGAACCCCGAGATCAGCACGAAACCCTCGTCGTGGCAATTACGCATCATAGGGCGGGAATTCTGTCCTGTCCCGCCTTCGAGCTGCGACCGATCGCGTCACGGCCGTGCCCGCGCATGAAGCTGCGATGAGCCGCCACGTTCTTTTCGCAGGATGGCCGGAGCGCATCGAGGCGCGAGCGGCAGTCAGCCCGCCCGCCGCATCTCCTCGTGCCCCGCGGCGGTGGCCAGAGGCGAGCCGTCCGGATGACGATGGGGAAAGCCGATCGTCCACCGCGTCCCGGGGCGATCTCCTCGCCCCGCCATCGATGTCGCCGCCCTCCCGCCGAGCGCGGCGACCATCGAGCGGACCAGGAGGCCTCCCAAGCCACCGGCATCCTCCGTGGGGAGCCCGCGGCCGTCGTCGGCGACCTCGAGCATCACAGCGCCCTCGCGCGTGCGCAGCGACACCGTTATGCGGCCCGTGCCGTCAGGAAAGGCGTGCTTGAGCGCATTCGTGATCAGCTCGTTGGCGATGATGCCGAGCGCGACGGCGTCCGCACCGCGCAGGTCGACGGGCTCGCAGGCCAGATCGAGGACGACACCCTCAGCGACCAGGATCTCCCGTACGTCCTCCACGATCGCGGCGAGATAGGCCTGCGCATCGACATGCGCCGAGCCGGCCTCGATCCGCAACCGACGCTGCGCGGACGCGATCCCGAGGATGCGGCGGTGGGCTCGTTCCAGCGCGGCTCTCACCCGCTCGTCGTCCGACTTCAGCGCCTCCAGCAGCAGGAACGAGGAGACCATGGAGAGATTGTTGCCGACCCGGTGCCCGAGGTCGCGCAGCAGATGCTCGATGCGCGCACGCTCGACCTCGAGCTCGCGCGTCCGCTCGTCCACGCGACGCTCCAGGTCCCGGTTGGCGGCGTCGAGGCGCGCGGCGAGGCGTTGCTCCTCGCGAAGTCCCGAGATCGTCACGAGCACGGCGACGCCGCCGACACCGACGATCGCGAGCATCAGCAGGGCGCGGAACACGCCGGCATCTCGCTCGCGGCCCGCGAGGATTCGATTCTCCTCCTCGTCGATCGACGTGACGATGTCGAAGATCCGCGCCGACGTCCGGCGGATCTCGTTCCTGCGCACGGCCTCCGCGGCCGCGGCCGCACCCTCGGCCTCGAAGACCTCGACGGCCGCCGCGAGCTGGGCGTCCCGCTCGTCCACGAGTGCGAACAGGTCGTCGACGGCCCGGCTCTCGATGGCGTTGCGCGCCACGACGTCCCGAACCGTGTCGGCGAGCCCGTCCAGCTTCGCCCGCGCCTCGTTGGCGTCCGCGAGATATTCTCGATCCCGGGTCAGGATGTAGGCACGCTGCGCCCGCTCCGCCTCGATGACGGCCCGATGCAGCCGCTCGATCGAGCTGCGAGCCTCGAGCGACGCGCGGACGCGGTCTTCCGCCCACGAATTGACGAACACCATCGCCGCCGCGATGCAGGCCACGGCGACGAACGCGGCGAGCCAAGTATGGCGGAGACGCGAGGCACCATCGCGGCCGTGCATCGCGACCTCCGAATCAATGGTGGGGATCACATGATCTCACGTCCGCGGCGGCCGACAAGCACTTCGTCACTCGGCCGGTCGCGTGCCGTCGACGCGGCGCGGTCGCGACGGCATCGCTAATCCACGTAGACTTGGCGCGGCCCGTCGAGCGCAGCCGCGTCGACGGCGGGTTCGATGTCGGCCGGCTCGAGATGGCCGAGCATCGGGGCCGCCTCGTGCCACTGCGCGCAGCTTTCGTCGGCGCAACGCAGCAGGGTGCAGATCCCCTTGGTCGGAAGCTCGTAGAAGCGCCCACCGCCACATCGGCGGCACGTCAGAAGCCGCGGGCGCGGGGGGTCCGAACCCGGCAGCTTCACCGGGACGGATCGGGCGAGAAGGTCGCGTAGGGGGCGAAGGCGGAGGGGCATCGTCTCGACGGAGTTGCGCGGGCGAACGACGCGGCGCGTCGCCCGCTCGCGGTGGAGCCTCAGGTCTGCGGATCGCCGACCACTTCCGGCGTCGTGCGAACCACGTTGAAGTTCCGGACGGTCCGGTCGCGTTCGTAGCGGACCGAGGTCACGGCACCGTCGCGGCAGTTCACGCGGATCGCCTTCGGCGAGAGGCGGTCGGTGCCGAACGTCATCGGCAGCACGAGGGCGCCGTCGTTCATCGCGACCTCGTTCGCCGCCGTCAGCGTGGGGTCGAAGCCGAGGGACACGGGCTCGGCCGCCGTCAGCTCCACGGGCCCGTACGTGACGAGGACCGTCGGAGCCGCTTCCCGTGACGTGCGCAGCGGCAGCGCGAAATTCACCGGCGCGCCGCATCCCTGTTGGGTCACCGTGGTGAGCTCGGGTCTCGCCGCGTTCGATGCGAGAGACCACGTCGCGAAAACAGCGACGGCGGGAACGATGATCGCACCGGCGATCAGCTTGGGGCTCATCGACGACAGCATGCATACCTCCTCGATGTGAGTCAGCTCCTGGGTGCGGCCTCGACCGCGGCCGAGACCTCGATCGCGACCTGGCGCAGGATCTCGGGGTCCATGTCGGCGATCACGCTGTAGGCGAGCGTGCGCCCCTGCCAGTATCCCGCCGTGAGGTCCTCGACCTCGACGAGCGTGATCTCGTCCTGCTCGACCGTGTCGGCACCGGCGAAGTACACGCTCAGGCGCGAGCCGCGGACGTCCTCGTAGACGATCTGCGCGAGCGGCCCCTCGTCCGCGACGAGCAGGCGACCGCCCACGAGACTCAGCCCGACCGCGGCGAGGTCCGGCACGAGGACGTCGGCACCGAGATGACGCTCCAGTCGCTCGACGAGCTCGGCGCGAGCGGATGCGGGCACCTCCACCCGGCTGGTCGTCTCGAGGACGTCGTGCGCACGGATCGCCGCCTCGACGACCGGCGGGACACGCCAGGGGACGATCCCCTGGAGCACGGGATAGGTCGCCACACCCGCCACGAAGGCGGCTGCCGACGCGACGAGAAGCGCCGCGATCGGGCGTACGCCCCTCCTGCGAAGCCGCCCCGAGAGGCGCCGCTCGAGATCGTCGATCGCCGGGGACGGCTCGGCCACGTCGTCCGTCGCGAGCGCGGAGCGCAGGAGCTGGTCGTTGCGGGCATAATCGGCCAGGCGGGCGCGCGTTCGCTCGTCCCGTTCGAGGAACGCCTCGATTCGCGCCGCGTCCGCGGAGCCGAGCTCGCCGTCGAGCCAGCGATGGAGGTCGGCTTCGGTCGGCTCATCGGACATCACGCCCTCCCACGATCTGCAGGGAGGCAGCCCCGGGCCGCTGCAGCGCGCGCCTCAGTGCCTCTCGCGCCCGTGCGAGGCGCGACATCAGGGTTCCCACGGGAACTTCCAGGACGCGTGCGGCCTCCTGGTACGACATGCCCTCGACCGCGACGAGGTGGAGCGCGGCCCTCTGCTCGTCGGGCAGTCGCGCGACCGCGTCGAGGACGGCACGCAGCTCGAGCGAATCGTCCTGCGGCGCGGGGACTTCGTCGTCCGAAGGATGGAGCAGCGCCGCCCTGCGCAGCCGCAGCTTGCGCTGCTCGCCGACGTGGAGATTGTGCAGGATCCGGAAGAGCCAGGGGCGGACCGGCAGCCCGGGCTTCAGGGTCGACGCGTTCGCGATCGCGCGTGCCAGGCATTCCTGCACGAGATCGTCCGCGGCGTCGCGCGAGCGGGTCAGCTGGAGCGCGTAGCGCCGCAGGCTTCGTACGTGTGCCGTGATCTCCGAGGCGTCGCCCATCGAGCCCGTCCGTCGTTGCTCTCGAAGGCAATTACGCACGGACAGCGATCTTAATCCCTCGCCGCTCGAAAAATCGACGGAGCGGGCCGCGTGACCTCTCGAGGGTCGCACCCAAGGCGGATGGTCAATGCCCCCGCTCGCCGATGAAGCGTCGGCGGATCTTGGCCGATACCCAGTCGATCACCGCGATGACGACGAGCACGTTGATCACCACGAAGGCCACCTGATCGAAGAGGCCGGCGCGGAAGCGCTCGATGATGACCATGCCGACGCCGCCGGCGCCGACGAGGCCGAGGATCGTCGCCGAGCGGGTGCTCGACTCGAAGGAGTAGAGCGACAGCGAGATGAACACCGGCAGGATCTGCGGCAGGATGCCGTAGCGGATCGTGCGCACGCCGTCCGCGCCGGTGGAGGTGACGCCCTCGACCTGCTTCCTGTCGATGTTCTCGATCGCCTCGGAATAGAGCTTCGCCAGCGTTCCGGTGTCCGAGACGAAGATCGCGAGCACGCCCGCGAGCGGGCCGAGCCCGACGGCGCGCACGAAGACGAGGCCCCAGATCACCTGGTCGACGCCGCGCAGCACGTCGAGCACGCGGCGCGTCGCCTGGCGCGGCAGGAACAGCGGCATCGTGTTGCGCGCCGCCGCGAAGGCGATGAAGAGCGCGAGGATGGTCGCGAGCAGCGTGCCCAGGAAGGCCATCGCGATCGTCTCCGCGATGCCCGTGTAGATCTGGGCGTACATCCAGGTGTCCATGCCCTGCCAGACGAACATGCGCGTGATCATGCGCAGGGCGTTCTCGGAGGACGCGAACAGCTTCCAGAACTCGAACAGCCACAGCGAGTAGAGCAGGTAGCCCAGGATCACGGCCCACGAGCCGACGACGAGGGCGCGCCTGCGCGGGTCGCCGAAGGCCTTCGGGTTGTCGGCGCGCGCCGCCTCGATCTCGGCGGGACCGATGGCGGCGAGGGTGAACGTCCTCATTTCAGGTTCTCCAGCCCGATGAAGGCGTGGCGTACGCGCTCGGAGATCAGGTCGATGCAGGTCACGGTCAGCACGACGAGGATCAGCACGGCGAGCACGCGGTCGTCCGAGAAGAAGCTGATCACGTGGTTGAGCTCGGCCCCGATCCCGCCCGCGCCGACGAAGCCGACGATCGAGGAGGCGCGCACGTTGATCTCGAAACGCAGCAGCGTGTAGGAGGCGAAGTTCGGCAGGACCTGCGGCAGGATGCCGTAGCGCACCTCCTCGAACCATGTGCCGCCCACCGAGCGGATGCCGTCGACGGGGCGCATCGAGGCGTTCTCGTTCACCTCCGCGAAGAGCTTGCCCAGCGCGCCGGCGGTGTGGATCGCGATGGCGATGACGCCGGCGAGCGGCCCGATGCCGACCGCGAAGACGAGGACGAGGGCATACAGGATCTCCGGCACGCCACGGAAGACCTCGAGCAGGCGCCGGCAGGCGACGCCGACCCATCCCTTCGGCGCGAGGTTGCGCGCTGCGGGGAAGCAGAGCGCGAAGGCCGCCGCGGCGCCGAGGATCGTCGCCGTGATCGCCATCAGGATCGTCTCGAAGATGAGGCGCAGGTACTTGTCGAGGTCCGAGTACCAGAACGTCAGCGAACCGGGCACCGCACGCCCGTCCTCGCCGCGGGGCAGGAAGAGCTTGTCCCATTCGAGGCCGGGCAGGATCGTGCCGAAATACTCGAAGATGCGCGGCACGCCCTGCGCCAGCCGCTCCGGGAAGAAGCGTGAGACGTCGATCGACCAGGCGAGCATCGCGAGGAAGAGCGCCAGGAACAGGAGGTTCGTCCACATCTTCTGGCGGATCAGCGCCTTGCGATGCGTCTCGAACAGGGCGACGGCGTCGGGTGCGTCCGGCCCGGCGGCGGAGGAGGCGAGCGCGTGCGCGGACATCGCGTCAGCCCACGGCCGCGGCACGCACGGGCGCCGGCGCCGGCCGCGAGTGACCGCCGAGCGACGTCGAGGTCAGGCCCTCCTGGAAGGCCTCGCCCGCTTCGGCGCCGTAGATCTCGCGGGCGGCTTCGTCGGTGAGCTCGTACGCGGCGCCGTCGAACACGACGCGCCCGCCCTGCATGCCGATGATGCGGTCGCAATAGGCGCGCGCCGTGTCGAGCGTATGCAGATTGCAGATGACGGTGAGGCCGTCCTCGACGTTGATGGCGCGCAGCGCGTCCATCACGACCTTGGCGTTGAGCGGGTCGAGTGAGGCGATCGGCTCGTCGGCGAGCAGGATCTCCGGCTCCTGGACGAGCGCGCGGGCGATGGCCACGCGCTGCATCTGTCCGCCCGCGAGCGTATCCGTCTGCTGGAGCGCCGTGTGCGCCATGCCGAGCCGATCGAGCGCACGGATCGCGAAGGCGCGCTCGCGGGCAGAGAACATCTGCAGCATGGAGGAGACGAGGCCGTGCTCGTGCAGGCGCCCGGTCATCACGTTGGTGATGACGTTCAGCCGCCCGACGAGGTTGAACTGCTGGAACACCATGGCGCAGTCGGAGCGCCACTTGCGCAGCGCCGCGCCCTCGAGCTTCGCGACGTCGACGCCCTTGTAGAGCAGCGCGCCGCCGGAGGGGTCGTTCAGCCGGTTGATCATGCGCAGGAGCGTCGACTTGCCCGCGCCGGAGCGCCCGATGACGCCGACCATCTGACCCTGGGGAATGGTCAGGGTGACCGCGTCGACGGCGACGTTGGAGTTGAAGCGCTTCGTGAGCGCCTTGAATTCGAGCATGACGTCCTCGCGGGGTGGTGGGCTCGGGCCGGTTGTGCACGCACCGGACGAACGCGACGGACCCCCGCTCGCGGCGAGGGTCCGTCCCGTCGGATACGACGATCAGCGCGAGCCTTCGAGCTCCGCGCGGCGCATGGCGACCACGCCCTCGAAGAAGGAATGGTCGACCGGCGCCCAGCCCTGGCCGTCGCCGAAGGAGACGCTGACGTAGCAGTCGCGATCGGTCTCGTGCTGGGTGGCGAGGTAGTCGACGACGATCTCGCGCACCTCGGCCGGGATGTCCTTGCGCAGGACCGCCGGGCCGTTCGGGATCAGGTTCGACTCCCAGATGATGCGCAGGTCGGCCATGTTCAGCAGGCCGTTGTCGATCATGCGACGCAGGTTGCCGCGGGTGTAGCCCTCGGCCGAATCGCCGATGCCGGAGACCCACGTGACGCCCGCGTCGTACTGGCCGTTGAGCACGGCGGTGACCGCCTGCTCGTGCCCGCCGCCGAAGCCGACGTTGGAGAAGTACGCCTCGTCGTCGATGCCCTGCGCCTGCAGCTCGGCGCGCGGCACGAGATACCCGGAGGTCGAGTTCGGGTCGGCGTAGGCGAGGGACTTGCCCTCGAGCTCGGCGAGCGAGGTGATGCCGCTGTCGGCACGCACGTACATCACCGACTTGTAGCCGAGCGACCCGTCGGCCTCGGCGCCGACGAACACCGGCTCCACCGCCTCGGGATCCTGCAGGTAGATGCCGGCATAGGCCGAGGCACCCAGGAACGACATCTCGAGCTGGTCGGCGAGCAGGCCCTGCATCACGCCGGCGTAGTCCGGCGCCGGGAACAGCTCGACGGGAACGCCGAGGCGCGAGCCGAGCGACTCGATCAGGCACTCGTTGTTGCGCAGGCGGTCCGCCTCGTTCTCGCCGCCGAGCAGGCCGATGCGGAACACGGGGAGATCCTGCTTCCAGTCCTGGGCGAAGGCGGGAGCGGCGGCGACGAGCGCGACGGCGGCGGCCGTGCCGGCGAGAAGGGTGCGGAACATGGAGGTCGTCTCCGATCCTGTAGAACGTGCGGGATAGCGGCGCTCAACGCCGCGCGATCACGCTCTATTGGGGCTCGGTAACAGTTTTTTGACGACTATACTTAGTGGTCTAACGTTTTCGCTTCATTTGCCGGCGTATTGCATTATCGCAGGTGGCGTCGTCTCGCCTTTCCGGGTCCCCGGGCATGGGCTGCGACATCGTGGCCGTCGGGAGGCTCGCTCGCGGCGGGAAGGCGGCCGGCGATGCGTCAGAAGCGCGGCGGCAGGTCGAACGCCTCGCGGGCGGTGGCGACGGCGGCGCGCCAGCCGGGGCCGTCGAGGTTCCAGGGACGACGCTCGTAGAGGAGCGCGCCGCCGTTCGGCAACGCGTCGACGTCGACGGGCTCCGCGGGGCGCAGGCGCTCGACGCAGAGGCCGAAGGGCGTCGTCACGGCGGCCTGCGTGGCATGCGCGGCGAGCATGCGGCGCTTGAGATCGCGCCGCGTCTCGTCGAGGTCGAGAACGGTCTCCCCCGCGCCGGAGCCGGGCGCGAAGCTCTGGAAGACGCGGGTCTCTCCGTCGAGCCGGTAGAGCGGCGCCTCCACGAGCTCGGGCGCCCGCGCGCCGCCGCGAAGGGCGAGCAGGCGCGCGGCGCGGACCGCGAAGGCGACGGCGTCGTGATCGGGATGCCCGCCCTCGAGCGCATGCGTCACGACGATCTCCGGCGCCCGCGCGGCGAAGAGCGCGGCGAGGACCGAGCAGAGATCGATCAGGCGGTTCGCGCTCGTCTGGTCGCGAAAGCCGAGATGGCCGAGAGCCTCCTCGCCGATGCCCGCGAGGGCGACGGCGGCGGCCTGCTCGCGGCGCCGCGCCTGCGCATACGCCTCGCTCGTTCCGAAGCCCTGGGCCGCGGCATCGCGCCCGTCGACGGGCGCGCCGTCGGTGACCGTGACGATCTCGAGGCGCGACAGCCGCGGCATCTGCGCGCCGAGCACGATGGTCTCGTCGTCGGGATGAGCCACGACGAGCATCACGGGCGTCTCGATCGGCGCGTCGGGAGACGCCGCCAGCGCGGCGAGGAAGGCGCGTGCCGCCTCCGCGCTCGGCGCGTCGGCGCGCCCGGCCATCACGCCGCTCCGGCGGTGGCGTCGAACGGCGCGCGTCGCGCCGCGGCAGCGGGGACGATGCCCGTGCGGGCCGCGTAGCGCTCGATCATGAGGTGGCAGAACTCGGCGAAGTCCTCGTTGCGCAGCGGCGGGCTCGTGTGGTGCGGCGCGATGCCGAGATGCTCGGGCGTGAAGCAGAAGGTCACCGTCACGTCGAACTCCGCGAGCGCATCCATCATCCGGTCGAACCAGGCCTGCGCGTTCGGGCGATACCAGTCCGCCCATGAGAGACCGGTGCGCAGGTGACGCACGCCGAGCCGCCGCATCCAGGCGACCGCGTCGTCGAGCCGATGATCCTCGAAATGGAACCACTGGCACAAGCCCAGATCGGGCGTGTGCCGTGCGAAGACCTCGAGCGAGGGCTTGGGCGTCCCGTCCTCGCGGATGAGGCCCAGGTAGAAGTGGCGGTAGTAGGAGGAGCCCTCCGCCTCGCGATGGCGGGTGGTGGCCCCCCAGGCCTTGGGCAGGTCGAACAGCGAGTACCACAGGATGCGCGGCGCCTCGCCCTTCAGGAGCTCGGCGGTGCGAGCGAGGCCCCAGGCCTGCACCTCCTCGGCGCCGAAGGTGGAGACGCCGACCTCGCTCACCCAGACCGGCAGATGCGTCAGCGCCCGGATCTCGGCCACCATCCGCGGCCATTCGTGGATCGACCAGTGGTTCCAGTCGAGCGGGAAGCCGTGCACGGCGATGGCCTCGACGTGGTCGAGCACGCCGCGCGCCTCCATGTTGCGCACGAAGCCGGCATCGATCGGCGACATGCCGCCGAGCACCCGTGGCACGCCCGCGTTCGCGTCGCGGATCGCCCGCGCGCCGGCGATCGCGGTCTCGGCGAAGAGCCGCAGGTCGGGATCGAGCTCGAGGTCCCAGTGCGACTTGTTGTTCGGCTCGTTCCAGATCATCGCGGCGTCGATCATGCGGCTCGTCCCTTCCTCGGTCGTTCGGTGATGGCGTCGTCGCGCCCGCGCGCCGGGTAGACCGGCGCGGCGCCCTCGGCGCGCATGGTGCGTCGGCAGACGAAGACCTCCTTCTCGGGCTGCGAGAACGGCCGGAACCCGGCCGAGCGCAGCATGGCCTGCGTGCAGGCGCTGTTGGGCGCCCACCAATTGGTCGGGTCGCCCGCGTAGCGGTTCTCGATGAAGTGCAGCTTCGGCCAGCCCGGCGCGTCGAAGGCCTCCGTGTCGAAGAAGTCCATGTCGTCGGCGGGCTCGAGCACCTCGCTCGCCCCGCGCTGCATCGACTGGAAGACGAGCACGTCGTCGGCGACGTGCTCCCACAGGAGGTCGAGCGCGAGCAGCGGGTGGCGCAGATGGTAGGCGACGCCCATGAACAGCACGATGTCGAAGCGCTCGCCGAGCGCGCCGACGTCGTAGACGCTCATCTCCCGGAACTCGCTGTCGTGACCGAGCACCTGCGCGGCGAAGCGCGCCTGGGCGAGGTAGAACGGCTCGGAATCGATGCCGACCACGCGCCCGGCGCCGCGGCGCTTCATCTCGGCGCAGTAGAAGCCCGAGTTGCAGCCTATGTCGAGGACGGAGCGGCCGGCGAGATCCTCCGGCAGCGCGTCCCGGAAGCGCCGCCACATGATGCCCGGGAAATCGCCCAGGAAGTGGTCGGGCGCCGTCCAGACGCCGTCCAGGTACAGGTTGTGGAACCAGGGGCCGAGCGCCTCGACCCGCTCGGCTATGGCGTCACGCGACAGGCTCACGAAGGGTCTCCTCGGGGGCGTCGAGCGATGGCTCGGACGTCGCATCGCGTGGGGTGTGGTTCACCACGAGCACCCGCGCGCCGTCGGCGTCGAGGACGAGCGTGGTGCGGCTCGCGGTGGCGATCTCGATGTCGAAGACGCGCGAGAACGGCAGGCCCAGCGCCCGGCACGAGACGGCGCGGATCACGTCGCAATGGGTGACGAGGGCGAGCTCCGCGCCTGCGGGATGCACGCCCGCGATATCCGCGATGAGGCCTTCCACGCGGTCGGCGACATCGGCCATGGTCTCGCCCGCCGGCGTCGCCGCCGTGTCGCGTGCCTCGTTCCAGCGCCGCCAGACGGGATCGCCCTCGAGCTCGGCGAAGCTGCGACCGGTCCAGGGGCCGAAGTCGATCTCGTCCAGCGCGGCGTCGATCGTCACGCCGCGCCCGCGCGCCAGGATCTCCGCCGTCTCGACCGTGCGCGGCTGCGGGCTCGAGACGATCCCGGCGAGACGCACGCCCGCCAGGCTCGCGGCGAGCGCCTCCGCCTCGCGGCGCCCTTTCGAGGACAGCCGGATCGCGGGATCGCGCCCGGCGAGCGTGCCGGGCGCGCCGTCGTGCGCGCCGTGACGGACGAGGTGGAGAAGAAGGCTCATTGCAGCGTCTGCCCCGTCTTCGCGTTCCCCGGCAGGCTCGTGCCGGCCGCCTCGTCCGCCTCGTCGCCGGCGATGAACGCCTCGGTCCGCGCGTGCGCCTGCGCGTCGGTGAACTGCCGCGGCGGCGACTTCATGAAGTAGGAGGACGGTCCCACCAACGCGCCCGAAAGCCCGCGGTCGAGCGCGAGCTTGGCGCAGCGCACCGCGTCGATGACGATGCCCGCGGAGTTCGGGCTGTCCCAGACCTCGAGGCGCATCTCGAGCGAGATCGGCGCGTTGCCGAAGGCCGTGCCCTCCATGCGGATGTGCGCGACCTTGCGGTCGCCGAGCCAGGGCACGTGGTCGGAGGGGCCGATGTGGATGTCGTCCGGGTTCATCGGCGTGCCGAGCTGGCTGTCGACGGCCTGGGTCTTGGAGATCTTCTTCGAGACGAGCCGCTCGCGCTCGAGCATGTTCTCGAAGTCGGAATTGCCGCCGACGTTCAGCTGGTAGGTCCGGTCGAGCCGCACGCCGCGCTCGCGGAAGAGGTTCGTCAGCACCCGGTGCGTGATCGTGGCGCCGACCTGGCTCTTGATGTCGTCGCCGATGATCGGCACGCCGGCCTCGGCGAAGCGCCGCCGCCAGTCCGGGTTCGAGGCGAGGAAGACCGGCATGCAGTTCACGAAGGCGCAGCCCGCCTCCATCGCCCGCTCGGCGTAGAACTCCGCCGCCTTCTGCGAGCCGACCGGGAGGTAGGAGACGAGCACCTCCGTCTCCGAGCGCTTGAGCGCCTCGGTGACGTCGGCGACGGGCGCCTCGGATTCGCGCACCCGCGCGGAGAGATAGCGCCCGAGCCCGTCGAGCGTCGGCCCACGCGCGACGGTGACACCCGTCGGGGCGACCTCGGCGAAGCGCAGCGTGCCGTTGGGAGCGGCGTGGATGGCGTCGGCGAGGTCGAGCCCGACCTTCGCGTCCGTGACGTCGAAGGCGCACGACACGACGATGTCGCGCACGCGGTAGCCGCCGAGGTCTGCGTGCATGAGCCCCGGGATCGGCTCGTTCGCCGCCGCGCTCTCGTAGAAGCTCAGCCCCTGGAGGAAGGCGCTCGCGCAATTGCCGACGCCCACCAACCCGACGCGAACCGTGCCAGCGGCCATGAGGCATCCTCCCGATCCGACGATGGCCGGGGCGCCGTCGAGGCGCCGTCCGGCCGCGTTTCGCTTGCCCTGGCGCTACGCACGGGACGCCGGCTTTGTTCCCGGCGGGATGGGGATCGCTGTCGGATGGGGAGGATTCTTCTCTCGTGGGCGCGCCGGGCCGTCACCCCGCTCCGGGGTCCGCGGCGGGCGCATCCGGGGTGTCGAGCCAGAAGCGGCGCATCAGGTAGAGCGACGCGCCGCCGATGCGCCCCGTGTCGGTCTCCAGCGCCACGATCTCGGGCGTGCCGGCGCGCATCTGGGTCGGCGCGAAGCGGCAGACCACCCAGCGCTGGCGCGAACGCCCGCCGGCCTCCACCGTGTAGTCGACCCGCACCGCGTTCTCCCCGGCGGGCACGCTGCGCAGCACGGCCAGCCGGGCGCCCTCGACGTTGAGGACGGGGAGCGTGAGGCGGCACAGGCGCGCCTCCTCGCGCGCGGCGCTGCCGCAGGCGCCGAGGAGGACCGCCAGCGCCGCCAGCGCGCAGAGGGTGACGATCGGCCGGAGCACGGCTGCCCGCACCTCAGCGACGCGACAGGATCTCGGCCACGCGCGGGGCGAAGTAGGTCAGGACGCCGTCGCAGCCCGCGCGCTTGAAGGCCATGAGGCTCTCGAGCATCGCCCGCTCGCCGTCGAGCCAGCCGTTGCGCGCCGCCGCCTCGATCATCGCGTACTCGCCAGACACCTGGTAGGCGAAGGTCGGCACGCCGAAGGCGTCCTTCACCTTGGCGCAGATGTCGAGATAGGGCATGCCGGGCTTCACCATCACCATGTCGGCGCCCTCCTCGAGGTCGAGGGCGACCTCGCGCAGCGCCTCGCGGGCGTTGGCGGGATCCATCTGGTAGGTGCGCTTGTCGCCGCACAGCGTCTTGGACGTGCCGACCGCATCGCGGAACGGGCCGTAGAAGGCGCTCGCGTACTTGGCCGCGTAGGCCATGATCTGCACGTCGGCGTGGCCGGCGGCGTCGAGCGCCTCGCGGATCGCGCCGACGCGCCCGTCCATCATGTCCGAGGGGGCGATCACGTCGGACCCGGCCTGCGCCTGCAGCACCGCCTGGCGCGCCAGCGTCTCCACCGTCTCGTCGTTGAGGATGGTCTCCCCGGCGAGCAGCCCGTCGTGGCCGTGGGAGGTGTAGGGGTCGAGCGCCACGTCGGTGACGAGGCCGACCGTTCCCACCACCCGCTTGATCGCGCGGCTCGCGCGGCAGACGAGGTTCTCCGGGTTGAGCGCCTCCGAGCCCCGCTCGTCGCGCTTGGCCGGATCGGTGTTGGGGAAGAGCGCCAGCGCCGGGATGCCGAGCGCGGCCGCCCGCTCCGCCTCGGCCACCGCCTCGTCGACGGAGAGCCGCACCACGCCGGGCATGGAGGGCACCTCCTGGCGCACACCCTCCCCGTCCGTGAGGAAGAGCGGCCAGATCAGGTCGTCGACGGTGAGCGTGTTCTCGCGCACCATCCGGCGCGACCAGTCGGCCTTGCGGTTGCGGCGCGGGCGATGGCGCAGGTCCAGCCGGCCGTGCACCTCCTGCGCGGCGGAGGCACCCAGGTCGCCGGCACGGGAGGACGGATCGGAACCGGGACGCTGGAACGGTGTGTGGCTCGACATCGACGGGTCTCCGTGCCGGCCCGGGGGAGACGGAGAGGGCCGACGATGCGTTTGGAACAGGTCTAGCATGGGGCGCATCCCGCGCCATGCGCAAGGACACGGATGCCGCGGTCGGGGCGAACGGGCGCGGCAGCGCCGCCCTCAAGCCACACGGATCAGCACGATCCCCGCCAGCACCGCGCCCGCACCCGACAGCTTCGCCCGGTCGAGCCGCTCCCGCAGCCGCAGGCGCGCCAGCGCCAGGGCGAACAGGATGCTCGTCTCGCGCAGCGCCGCGACGAGGGCGATGGGGGCGTGGGCGAGCGCCCACAGCGCGATCCAGTAGCAGCCGAAGGCGATCGATCCGGCGAGGAGGCCCACCCGCCAATGCGGCCTCATCGCCTCGAAGGCGGGCCGCCCCCGGGTCGCCGCGGCGAAGAGGATCATGCCGAGCCCGTCGAGGACGAACATCCAGGCGGCGAAGGCGGCGACCTCGCCGGCGAGCCGCACGCCGATGCCGTCGATCACCGTATAGGCCGCCGCGCTCCCCGCGGCGCCGAGCGTGATCGCGAGCGTCGCCGCACGCGCACCGGCGATCGCGCTGCCGCTCGCGCCGGATCCCGACAGGATCACCACGCCCGCCCCGATCACCGCGACGCCGACGAGCCCGAGCAGGGGGACGCTCTCGCCGAGGAGCCCGATCGAGGCGCCGGTGACGAGCGCGAGGGTGAGGCCGCGCATGATCGGGTAGATCCGCGCGAGCTCGCCGGTGTCGTAGGCGCGCGCCAGGAACACCTTGTAGGTCGTGTGCGGGATCGCGGTGAGCAGGAGCCACGGCCACGCCGCCGCCGCGGGCAGCGGCACGACGGGAACGATCGCGCAGGCGATGCCGGTCTGCACCACGGCGATCATCAGCATCATCGTGAAGCGATCGACGTTCGCCTTGACGAGCGCGTTCCAGGCGGCGTGCAGGAAGGCCGCGAAGAGGATCGCGGCGAGGACGAGGGGATCCATCGCATGTCCACCTGCGCGGGCGGGTCGGTCCGCGCGACCGGCCGAGCCTTAGCGTGCGTTCGGGCGCGATGGCAACGTGCAGCACCGCGCGCGCCGTCGACCGGCCGCTCCCCGCATTGACGCCCCCTCCCCCGCCCGCCTAAACCCGTTCCCACAGGAAGGCACGCATGACCGACACACGAGACGCCCATTGCCGCATCGAGGGCGCCGCCGGGCTGATCACGCTCGATCGGCCCCGGGCGCTCAACGCGCTCACCCTCGACGCCGTGCGCGCCATGCGCGCCGCGCTAGACGCGTGGGTGAGCGATCCGGCGGTGACGCGGGTCGTCATCGAGGGCGCGGGCGAGAAGGCGTTCTGCGCGGGCGGCGACATCCGCATGCTGGTGGAGGCCGGCAAGGCGGGACGGCGGGAGGAGGCGCACGCCTTCTGGCGCGAGGAATACGAGCTGAACGCGCTCATCGAATCGTACCCGAAGCCCTACGTCGCGCTGATCGACGGCATCGTCATGGGCGGGGGCGTCGGCGTCTCGCTGCACGGCTCCCACCGGGTGGCGGGCGAGCGCTACCTCTTCGCCATGCCCGAGGTCGGCATCGGCTTCTTCCCCGACGTCGGCGCGAGCTTCGCCCTGCCGCGGCTGCCGGGGCGGACGGGCCTCTGGCTCGCGCTCACGGGCGCGCGGATCGGCCCCGCAGACGCGCTCGCCCTGGGGCTCGCGACGCACACGGTCGACAGCGCCGCCATCGCGGGCGTCCGCGCGGGCCTCATCGCGGGCGAAGACCCGGACGCGCTGATCGAACGCCATCGCCGCGACCCCGGCCCGGCGCCGATCGAGGCGAAGGCCGCGACCATCGACGCCTGCTTCGCGGAAGTCTCCGTCGAGGCCGTCCTCGCCGCGCTCCAGCGGATGGCGCAGGCCGGCGACGCACCCGCGGCTGAGATGCGCGACGCGCTGGCCGCGAAGTCGCCGACGTCGCTGAAGCTCGCCTTCGAGCAGATGCGCCGCGGGGCGGGCCTCTCCTTCGCGGACGCGATGCGGATGGAGTGGCGCATCGTCTCGCGCATCCTCGACGGTCACGACTTCTACGAAGGCGTGCGCGCGGTCGTCGTCGACAAGGACCACGCCCCGCGCTGGAGCCCGCCGCGGCTCGAGGACGTGACGCCCGAGGCGATCGAGGCCTATTTCGCGCCGCTCGGCGACGACGAGCTCGTCCTCTGATGTGGCCCTTCCGGCGTCGCGCCGGCGCCTCCGAGGAGGGCCGTCCCGAGCCCTCCTCGGTCGACGCGGCGCTCAAGCTGTCCGAGCCCGCCTCCGGGCGGGGCCTGCGCTGGGACAGGACGCTGACCTGGTTCATGCGGCTCATGGCGCTCCTGTGGATCGCCAAGGGCCTGTCCTTCTGGGCGGTGATCGTCGGCGCGAGCGCGATGGTCCCGCCCTTCGAGGACCGCACGCTCGGCTTCCAGGCGGCGATCGTCTACTTCGCCGTGATCGACCCGATCGCCGCCGTCGGCCTCTGGCTCACGGCCACCTGGGGCGGGGTCCTGTGGCTGCTCGCGGTCATGAGCCACCTCATCCTGGCGGTGTTCTTTCCGGGCGTCGTGCCCGTCAGCCTCACGCTCGCGACGGCCTATTGTGGGCTGATGGTTACCTATCTCCTGATCTCGTTCCTCGCATCCGGTGAAGACGAGTAAGGGTTAATGAGATCTCGCCTAGATCTCACAAGGCCTAGAGCCTTTGACGATGAATATCGGCGTATCTTTCCGGGAATCGCCGAATCGTGGAAACTTGTCGTTCATCGTGTCGTTTAAACTCGTTTTTATCGGAGCAACCTAGTTTCGCCTCATGAACGAGCCGGGAACCCGGCCACTACACAAGAACAGTGAGGCGCATGATGAACACTCTGGCGAAGTCCATCGTCGAGCCCGTGTCCCGCGAGGAGACGCCCGGCCCCGTGAAGCCCGCCTACCTCGAGGCCCTGCACCTCGTTGAGCGCCTGCACCGGCGGCTGCTCGACGTGATCAAGGACGAGTTCGAGCGGCGCGGCCGCGACGACGTCAACTCGGTCCAGGCCCTTCTGCTCTACAACATCGGCGACAAGGAGCTGACGGCGAGCGAGCTGCGCACCCGCGGCTACTATCTCGGCTCGAACGTCTCCTACAACGTCAAGAAGCTCGTCGAGATGGGCTATCTCCACCACGCCCGCTCGCGCGTCGACCGCCGCGCGGTGCGCATCTCCCTCACCGAGAGCGGCAAGGAGGTGCACGACATCGTGCACGCCCTCTACGAGAAGCACTCGCGCACGATCGAGCCGATCGGCGGCATCTCGGACGAGGACTTCGGCCGCCTCAACACGGCGCTGACGCGGCTCGAGCGCTTCTGGACGGACCAGATCCGCTACCGCCTCTGATCCGAAGGCGACGGGGCCGGACGCGAACGCGCACGGCGCGGCCGAGAGGTCGCGCCGTGCGCGCGTGCGATTCTTGCCCATCCGCGATTCCGACGCGCGCCCGCACACGGCACGTTGCCGCTCTTGCGTCGTGCGCTTACGAACGACGTCCCAAAGACTTCGGAACGGTTCATCATGTCGGTTCGCGTTGCGTCGCTGGTGTCCTTCGTGGCGCTGGCCGTGTCCTCGTCGGCGATCGCCCAGACGCCGGAATTCCAGGCCCAGTACGGCCTCTCCATGATCGGCGCACAGGTGCCGCTATCCCTCGGCTTCACCGGGGCGAACGTCCCGGTCGCCATCATGGATACCGGGCTCCAGCTCGATCATCCCGAGTTCATCGGCCGCATCGGTCCCTCGTTCGACATGTACACGGGCGGCCCGGTCACCAGTGATTCGGACGAGCACGGCACGCACGTGGCGGGCATCATCGGCGCCGCGCGGGACGGGCGCGAGATGATGGGCGTGGCGCCCGGCGCGCGCCTCCTTCCGGTGCTCATCCTCCAGGGCGGGAGCATCAGCTTCGCCGACATGGAGCGGCTCCTGCCGGCGGGATATCGCGCCGCCTACGGCAACGGCGCGCGCATCATCAACAATTCCTGGGGCGTCTCGGTGCGCACGCCCGAGGTCGCGCGCGCCGATTTCGCGGGCGAGTTTCCCGGGCTGCTCCAGGCCTATCGCGACCTCGTCGCCGGCGGCGCCGTGCAGGTCTGGGCCACGGGCAACGACAGCTTCGACCAGCCGGGCATCCTCACCGGCCTGCCCTACCTCTTCCCCGAGCTCCAGCGCGGCTGGCTCGCGGTGACCTCGGTCGGTCGCGACGGAATCATCACGCGATACGCCAACCGCTGCGGCGTCGCGATGGACTACTGCCTCGCCGCCCCCGGCGGCGGCGACGACCAGGACCGGGACGGCATCTACTCGACCGTCCCCGGCAGCACCTACAAGCGCCTGTCCGGCACCTCGATGGCCGCGCCGCACGTCTCGGGCGCGCTCGCCGTCGCCAAGGAGATGTTCCCGGCCGCCGGCGCGCAGGATCTCGCCCAGCTCCTGCTGCAGACGGCCAACGACCTCGGCGCGCCGGGCGTCGACCCGGTCTACGGCTGGGGCCTGCTCAGCCTCTCGAACCTCGCCGCCACTCGCGACACCCGCGCGGGCGGCTCGTTCGCGGCGATGGCGACGCACCGCTTCGGCAGCGTCTCGCAGGTCACGGCGGCGATCGGCAACCAGATCGGCGCGGGCGCCGTCGGCGCGCCCCTCCCCGCGCAGAGCGCCTCCGGCGGGCCGGTCGTGGCCTACGCCAATCTCGGCGCCGCCACCGGAACGGTGGGCCTCGCGACCGACGGCACGGTGGACGGGTCGGTCTGGGTGCGCGGGCTCTGGGGCCAGGCACGGCTCGACGGCGGGCCGCGCGGGCCGGGCTCGACCACGGACCTCTCCGGCGTGCTCGCCGGCGTCGAGCTCGCGCCGAGCGCGGGCCTGCGGCTCGGCGTCGGCGTCGGCGCGACCCGCAGCGAGACCGACTTCGCGACCGGCGGCGACGCCGCCGAGGGCGACGCGCGCCACCTCTTCGCCTACGCCACGCTCGGCCGCGGCGCCTTCTTCGCCGACGTGATCGGGCAGGTCGCCGGCTTCGAGGACACGCTCACCCGCCGCAGCATCCCGGGGCTCGGCACGACGCGCGCCTTCGTCGGGCGCACGGACGTGTCCGGCACGGCGCTCGACGCGCGGCTGCGCTTCGGGGCGCGCTTCGAGGCTGCCTTCGGCGCGCTCTCGCCCTACCTGCACGCCTCGGGCTCCTGGCAGCGCACGGACGCCGCCACCGAGACCGGTGCGGGCATCCTGTCGCTCACCCTGCCGGCGCAGGAGCACGCCCGCGCCGCCTTCGGCCCCGGCCTGCGGGTGGCTTTCGCGCCGCTGGCGCTGTCGCAGACGCTGCGGCTCGCACCCGAGCTCGACCTCGCCTACGCCCGCCGCTCCGGCGACCTGGCACCGGCGACCGCGGTCGACCTGCTCGGCACCCGCATCGTGGCGCGCGCGAACGGCGTCGGCCGCGACGCGCTGGAGGTGGGCGCCCGCCTGCGGATCGAGGCGACGGACGCCCGGCTCACCGGCGAGGTCGCCTATACCGGGTCGTTCGACGAGACGGCGCGGAGCCATACGGTGACGGCGGGCGTCGGGCTGCGGTTCTGAGGCGGCGGGACCCTCCCGCGCCCGCGGCTCGGACCCGCGCTCACCGCAAGTCCGACGCGTAGTGCACCCGCTCGGTCCGGCACAGGGAGAGCCGCCATTCCACCGGCGCGCCGTCGATGGCGGTGGCGATGCGGTCGACCTGGAGGAGCGGGGCGCCGGGGGAGACTCCGAGGGCCTCGGCGATGCGCGCCGGTGCCTCGATCGCCTTGAGGCGCTCGACCGCTCGGCCGACGGAGACGCCGTAGAGGTTGGCGTACATCTCGTAGAGATTGTTGGGCAGGTCGCGCTTGTCGAGATCCGGGAAGCGCGCCTTCTCCACCACGATGCGCTCGTGGACGCATTCGCGCCCGTCGAGCGCGCGCACGCGCTCGAGCCGCACGACCCGCGTCCCGCGCGCCAGGGCGAGCCGCGTCGCCTCGGCCGCGTCGGCGCGACCGGTCCCGACGGACAGGAAGCGGCTCGTGGGGAAGCGGGCCGGCCCGTCGTCCGGCACGAGCTTGAAGAACTGGAACAGGATGCGCGCGTCGTCGTGGCGCGCGACGTAGGTCCCCCGGCCCTGCCGGCGCACGACGAGCCGCTCCGCCGCCATGGCGTCGAGCGCCTTGCGCACGGTGCCCTGCGAGACGCCGAGATCGGCGGCGAGCTCGGGCTCGCTCGGGATCGCGGCGCCCGCCTGCCAGACGCCGTCCCCGATGCGCTTGACGAGAACGTCGCGGACCCGGCGGTAGAGTGGGCGATAGCCCAGCGCGTCCTGCGCCGCCTCGCGCTCGATCATCGCGTCCGCATCCTTCCGTCGGCTGGTCCTTCGTCGTCTATCTTATAGAGGATCAGGGACATGACAAGCGATTGCGTCGGCGGCCGCATCGCGTCAAGGCCCCTACTCCGCCTCCGGCGGCAGCCCGATCCGGTAGACGCCCTTGAAGTCGTCCGGGTCGACCGGCCGGCCCTTGCGCAGGATGGCGACACGCCCCTCCTTGGCGAGCGCGACCGCCGCACGGCGGACCGGCTGCATCAGGGGGCCCCAGCCCTCGGGATGCGGCCCGCCGAGCGCGCGGGCGACCTCGGAGGGGCAGATCGTCTTCCCCGGCCCTCGCTGCGCGACGAGGTCTAGGAGGGTGCGGGAGACGTCGTCGGGAGCGGGGTTCGTCATGCGCCCACCCTTACGCGCGATCGGTCGGGACATCCAGGGCGGCGAGCGCGTCGGACCGGAACTGCCGTTGCGCCATCACGACGAGGACCGCGGCCGTCGCCGCGATCAGCACCCATGGCCCGACGAACCAGCCGAGGTAGCCGAGCGCGAAGAAGAACGCCCGCTGCCCCCGATTGAAGTGGCCGCCGGCGACGATCGTCATCCGCGCCGCCCGCTCCGCCGCCACCGCCGCCTCCGGCGCACCGCCGTCCTGCGGGATCGCGCCGACCAGGATCGCGGCGTAGTTGAACAGCCGGTAGGACCAGGCGAACTTGAAGAAGGCGTAGACGAAGATCACGCCGAGCCCGAACACCTTCGCCTCGAAGGCGAGCCGCGTCGTGGCGACGCCGAAGGGCAGATCGGCGAACAGCGCGAGCGCGGTCTCGGTCGCCTGGATCAGCGCCAGGACGGCGCCGACCGCGAGCAGCGCCGTCGAGGCGAAGAAGGCCGCACCCGATTGGAGCGAAGCCATGATGGTCGAATCGACGATGCGGTTCTCCCGCCCGAGCAGCTCGCGCATCCAGGCGCGCCGGTGCGCGGCCATGCGCGTGTTGAGCGAGCGCCGCGCCGGCCCGAGCCGCTCGACCGCGAGATGATAGCCACCCCACGCCGCCGCGAAGAAGGCGAGCGCGACGAGATCCAGGTTCGAGAAGCCGAGAGAGGCGGTCATGGTCCCCCGTTCCTGCCGGATGGCATCCGAGGGCTCGCGCTTGCGTGCGCGGGCCCGGTTTGCGACCCTCGCACGAAAGCACGGACGAGGAGCGGAGCGCGACCATGCCCCAGACGATCGTGAAGGGCTACGAGGCCCTGATGGAGGAGGCGAACGCCCGCATCGAGACGCTGCCCGTGGCGGACGCGATGGCGCTCGCCGGCCGCGAGGACGTCGTGTTCGTCGACCTGCGCGATCCGCGCGAGCTCGAGCGCGAGGGCCGCATGCCAGGCGCGGTGCATTGCCCGCGCGGCATGCTGGAGTTCTGGATCGACCCGCGGAGCCCCTACCACAAGCCGGTGTTCGCGCAGGATAAGCGCTTCGTCTTCTTCTGCGCCGGCGGCTGGCGCTCGGCGCTCGCGGCGGCCAGGGCCGACGAGATGGGGCTGAAGCCCGTCGCCCACGTGGAGGGCGGCTTCAAGGCCTGGAAGGAAGCCGGCGGCCCGGTGGAGACGTCCTGACGGCGCGTGCGCCGTGTGTGCCCGGCACGTCATACGCAACAGGACGACTTTCCGAGACCGCGAAAGTATGATCTCTCCGGCTGGCACCGCTCCGACGCGAGGGCCCGCCATGACCGACACGACCGAGACCGCCGCCACCGGCTCCGCTCCCCTCCCCAGCCCGCTGCAATATCTCGACCGCGCCATCGGCCGCCTGCGCGAGCTCGGCCTCGTGCCGGAGGTGCGCAGCGACGAGGCGCCCGTCGTCGCGCTCCTCGACCGCATCCAGCTCCTCGCCCCCGAGCAGGTCGCGGTGATCGCCCGCACGCTCTCGCAGCAATCGCTGTTCAACGAGGTCGTGCGCGAGCAGGTCCGGCAGATGGAGGTGGCCCAGCGCTACGAGACCATCACCAACGCCTTCAACTCGATCCGCGACGATTCGAAGATGCTGGTCGACCAGATGGAGGACGGGCGCGTCTCGGTCGGCGAGCGATTCGCCAACATGATGATGAAGATGACCCGCGGCGACATCGCCCAGCGCTTCGCCGAGATCCGCGAGACCTATCTCGACGTCGCGCGCGACACGAAGGCGAACATCGACCGCGAGCACGTCATCCTCGAGGCCTACCAGGACTTCCGCGGCGCGCTCAAGCAGGCCGAGATCGCCGCGCTGGAGGTGCTGCGGGTCGCCGGCGGCAAGCTCGAGGAGGCCAAGGGGGCGCTGAAGCAGTCCTCCGACGCGGTCGCCGCCTTCGCCGGCTCGGACCCCGCCGAGCGCGCCCGGCTCGAGCTCGCCCGCGACGAGAAGATGCGCGCGCTTCGCGCCGAGGAGGGCCGCTTCCAGATCGCCAAGGACCTCTCCGACAACCTCACCATCGGCTACAACACGTCCGAGGTGGTGATGGCGCGGCTGATGCAGACGACATCGGCCAAGGAGCGCGTCTACCAGCAGGCGATCTCGTTCTTCTCCACGAACGAGTCGGTGTTCACCGCGCTCTCCGCCTCGCTCACCGGCATCTTCGGCCTGCACGAATCGACGAAGACGCTCGACGCCATGAAGGAGGGCGCCGCGCAGTCGCTCGAGGTGCTGGCCGAGATCGGCGGCAAGGTGCAGGAGGAGGCGCTCAAGGCCGGCTACGGCCCGACGATCCGCGCCGACGCCGTCAAAGCGCTCGTCGATTCGGTGATCAACTTCCAGACGCGCTCCTTCGAGATCATCGAGGAGATGCGCGTCTCCGCGACGAAGAATTCCGAGGAGATCCGCGAGGCGGTCGAGGACGGCAAGCGTCGGATGGCGCGCCTCGCCGAGGAGGGCAAGGGGCTCGAGCTGCCCGCCTGACGCAGGCCGGGATACGCGGCGGGAAACGGGAGCGAGGCATGGCGGGCGGGGTCGACGCCGAGCGGGGCGGGCTCGACGAGCTGATGCTGGCGATGGACGTGGTGGACACGCTCCGCCACGAGGAGGCGGCGCTCACCCGCGAGATCTCCCGCGACGAGCGCGAGGACGTGCTCATGGAGCGCCTGCGCGGCCTCTACGCCGCGCAGGGCATCGCCGTGACGGACGAGGCGCTGCACGCCGGAATCGCGGCGCTGCGGGAGAAGCGCTTCGCCTACGTGCGTCGCGGCTCGGCGCTCGGCCGGCGGCTCGCGGGGCTGTGGATCGCCCGCGGCAAGATCGCCGCGGTGGCGGGGCTGGTTCTGCTCATCGCGGTCGGCGGCGTCGGCTGGTCGGCCTGGCGCGCCGGCGAGGCCGAGCGCGCGCGGATCGCGCAGGCGGAACTGATCGGCAGCGTCCTCCCGCAGCGCCTCTCCGCGGCCCACGCCGCCGCCCTGGCCGAGGCGCGCGTGCCGGACGCGCGGGAGCAGGCGGACGCCCTGCGCACGCGCGCCGAGGGCTACCTCGCTGCCGGCGACGCCGCGCGCGCGTCGGCCACGGTGGCGGAGCTGGAGGCGCTGCGCGATGCGCTCGCTCTCTCCTACGTGCTGCGCATCGTCGTCGACGAGGAGATCCCCACCGGCGTCTTCCGCATTCCCGACGCCAACGAGCGGGCGCGCAACTACTACCTCGTCGTCCAGCCGATCGGCCCGGACGGCCGCGTGCTGGAACTCCCCGTCGAGAGCGAGGAGACGAACGAGACGACGCGCGTCTCGGTCTTCGGCGTGCGCGTGCCCGAGCGCACGTTCGAGGCCGTGCGGCGCGACAAGGAGGACGACGGCATCATCCGCGACGACGTTCTCGGCGAGAAGCCGCGCGGGGCGCTCGATGTCGAGTGGGCCATGCCCGTCGAGGGCGGCCGGATCACGGATTGGTGAGCCCCATGAGCGTCGACACCGCCCGCAGCGTGCGCGCCCGCATCGACGAGGCGCAGCGCAGGGCCCGTGCGGACGAGACCCGCCTCGCCGCGGCCGCGGCGTCCGCGGAGGCCGACCTGACGCAGGCCCGTGCGCGGGAGGCGCAGGCGCACGCCGCCCTCGCCCGCCATCGTCTCCAGGCGCTCGCCGAGGACGGCGCCGCCGCCGCCCTCGACAGGGCCGAACGCGAGGCGCTCGCGATCCTGGAGGAGCGGCGCGGCGCGCTCGACGCACTCCGCGCGCGGGTCGCCGCGCTCGAGGCGCGGGAGCGCGATACGGCCCGCGAGCGGGACGACCGCGTTGCCGCCCTCGACGCGGCGGAGGCCGCGACGGACGCGCTCGAGGCGCGCGTCGAGGACGAGATCCCCGGCGATGCCGCCTGGGCGGAGGCGAGCGCCGCGCTCGCCGCGCTCGCCGAGCAGGCCTCGGCCGCCCGCACCAAGGCCGAGCGCGCGGAGAGCGAGCGCGCGGACAAGCGCGCGCCCTACGACGCCGACCCACTCTTCGCCTACCTGCTGGCGCGCGGCTTCGGCACGAGCGCCTATCGCGGCGGCGGCTTCTCCCGATGGGGCGACGGCAAGGTCGCGGACCTGATCGGCTTCGAGGAGCTGCGCCGGGACTACCGCATGCTCGTCGAGATCCCCGACCGGCTGCGCGCGCACGCCGAGCGCATCGACGGCGAGGCGGCGCGGGCGCAGGCGCGACGCGAGGCGATCGAGCGCGCGGCGCTCGTCGCGGCGGGGATCGGGCCGCTCGAGGC